>JANXZJ010000142.1 GCA_025355585.1 Mariniphaga sp.
TTTTCAGCGATGATTGCCTTAAATTTAATATTACAACCTATTCGCATAAATTAAGTTACAAGAATTCTCACAAACGAGTTTGGATTGCTCACAATTATTTGAAAAAATTGGAATTAAAGAAAAAATTGGCGATTTTCGAAGAAAACTAAAAGGGGATGAAAAGACTCGTTATTTTATCGGGCGCCGGGATGTCAGCAGAAAGCGGTATTCGCACTTTTCGTGATATGAATGGATTGTGGGAAGAGTATGATGTAATGGAAGTAGCGAGTATTGAAGCCTGGAACAAAAATCCGGAGTTACTGATCCGATTTTATAACGACCGTCGGAAACAGATGATCGAAAGCAAACCAAACAATGGACATTTGTTACTTGCTGAACTGGAGAAAAGTTTTGATGTACAAATAATAACGCAAAATGTTGATGATCTCCACGAAAGAGCTGGTTCCACAAACGTACTCCACCTTCATGGTGAATTGACAAAAGCCCGAAGCTCAATAGATCCTACATTGATTTATACTTTGGCAGATCCGGAAATGAAAATGGGCGATAAATGCGGGAAGGGAAGTCAATTACGACCACATATTGTCTGGTTCGGAGAGGAAGTTCCGGCAATGGCTGACGCGGTTCCTATCGTTGAATCGTCAGATTATCTTTGTGTTATCGGGACCTCCTTGAATGTTTATCCGGCGGCTGGTTTAATCAACTACGCACCATTTTCAACACCTCTATTTCTAATCGATCCAAATCCACCAGCTTCACTTCCGAGAAGAGTGCAGGTAATATCAAAAGGTGCCGGTGAAGGGGTTGCAGAATTAATAAAGAGGCTCGAAACATTTCAAAAGTAAAAACGAGTAGAAATCAGGTTTCACAAATTATCAAATCGATGGGAAAGAAAATCATTATCGCAATTACAGGAGCAAGCGGCTCCATTTATGCGAAAAGACTTTTAGAAAAACTTCAAACAATTACCAATCAAATAGACAAATGTGATCTCGTATTTTCCTCCACTGCACGTGAAATCTGGAAATATGAACTTGGAATAACAGCTGAGGCTTTGGCCGGTAATTACAAAATTTATAATAAGAATGATTTCTACGCTCCTTTTGCCTCGGGTTCAGCAGGATATGAAACAATGATTATTATTCCCTGCTCGATGGGAACAATGGGAAGGATTGCATCGGGTGTTTCAGATGATTTAATCACTCGTGCGGCCGATGTTATGCTAAAAGAAAGAAAACGGTTAATCCTTGTCATACGTGAAAATCCATATAACCTTATCCACCTAAGGAATATGACGCTATTAACAGAAGCTGGTGCAATTATATCGCCAGCTTCACCATCGTTTTATAGCCATCCGCAAACGATTGATGATTTGGTAGATACAATCGTTAACCGGGTTATTGATCTTGCCGGATTTGAAAATAAAGGATTTCGATGGCAAGAAAATAAAAGCTGATTTTCTGAACTCTATACATCCATCTTTTCAAAATAGATTCGACGACGCATCCGTTTTATTCACTTATAGATATAAGGCAAGTTCTATTTCCCAAGTTTTAAGTTCAAGCCACCGAACACGGTGGTACCAGGCATCGGATAGTAGCGATTAATCTCGTATTTCTGATTTAACAGATTCTCCGCACTTGCGAATATTTCGAGATTAGAGGTTGCATGATAAACCATTTTCGCATTGAGTAGTGTATAACTTTCGAGTTTAATGATTGCGGTTGCATCAGTATCCAAATCATTAATCTGATGAATATTGGCTGAGAAACTTACCTTTTTCCAGTTGTACCTGCCCCCAATGAAAAGGTTGTGTTTCGGAGTTGCAAAAAGTGGAGACTTCATGTGAATATAACTGTAGGATAAGTTGACAGAAAGATTTTTCACTGGGCTTGCATTTATAGCTAGCTCAATCCCTCTATTTCGAATAAGGCCCGTGTTATAAAGATTTCCCATAGCTCCTGTAACGATAAGATTATCGCCATTAGCAATATAACCAGTTAATTCTGCATTCAATTTTCCATTCAAAAATGTCTGAGAAAAGCCCGTTTCATAACTCATGATTCGTTCAGGCATCAAATCCGGATTGTGATTCCACATATACAATTCCCTGATCGTAGGACTGCGGAAACCTTTTGAAACCATCGCTTTCCAGGTGGTAGATGGTAAAATCTGCCATGCAAATCCAAGCGATGGAATCCATTCATTTCCAAATCTTTCGTTGTGCTGAAGTCGCATTCCTCCGTTAAAGGTAAATTTTTCGAATACTGTTTGCTGCATTACTATATAAGCGCCCAACTCATATAAAGTAGTGTCTGCAAACGTAACACCCTTTCCGTTCATCGCTTTTAAATTCTCTGCCTTACCCCCATAATCGACAAAATCCGCACCAATAGATAGTGTATTGCCCGAGTAAAGCCGGAAGGCTTCGGAAAGATTTAATCCCCAGTTTTTGTCGTTACTGTGGAAACCGTCTGAAATCGTGTGCTCTCCAAAATTGTAGAAGAATTTCGCTGTACCTGAAGCTTTCTCGTATTCATTATCAAGAAATACGGAAAAATACCCACGTGTAATGTCCAATGAACTTCCTTTTACAGCATTTAAAGTGTCCGGACCAGGATCAGTCGTTTTAAATTTGGCAAGGCTAAAATCAGAACCAATTTTGAGATTATTATTCACTTCATATCCGACTTTTAAATAACCATTTGTAATATTAAACTCTGAATCAGGGCGATGACCATCCGTCTGATCGTGATTGACCGAACCAAACAAAGTAAACCGATCCTTTTTAAACCCTGCAGAACCCATATACTTCTGAGTATTGAATGAACCATACATTAGGCGTACATTGGCATTAAGTCCTTCGCTACTCTGTTTTCTGGTAATAATATTGATTACCCCACCCATCGCATTTGAGCCATATAAAAGCGATCCGGGCCCTCTGATCACTTCAACTTTTTCAGCATCAGATGCCACATAAGAGTCAGCCAGCGGATGTCCCATAATACCCATATATTGCGGATGTCCGTCAATCAAAATAAGTACGCCAGTAGTAGGATTTCCCCCGATACCACGAATCGAAATCTGACCAGCTGATCCGCTTG
>JANXZJ010000056.1 GCA_025355585.1 Mariniphaga sp.
GCCAGAGACTGGTAAATGAGCGATAAATTTAGTTGTTGAATTTTGATCCAGTCTTGAAATTGAATCGCAATGTAGGGAATAAAATTTTGGTGCAACTATTTTCTGACATCAGCGGATTTTCGCGCGTTTTAAAGAAACACAAGAAGCTTTCCCTATTCTTTCCCTGAAAATGACAAAACCCACTGAAAATCAGCGGGTTTTGTCATTTTTCGGTGCCCAGAACAAGACTCGAACTTGCACAACCTTGCGGTCACTAGTCCCTGAAACTAGCGTGTCTACCAATTTCACCATCTGGGCTTGGAGGTTGCAAATATAGGCTGAATTTCAGATTCCCCAAACGATTTGAGTAATTTTTTCAGAACTTATATTCATCACCGGTAATGTATTGATTCAATAATAGATGAGTGATAAAATCAGCCAATCTCATCTTTATCTTCTTTTCGCTTTCGCCCCATTTTATCCTAATCCGTGAAAAGTCTTACTTCAGATTATCCTTTAAAAAATTGTCAAACATGGTATAAAGGTGCATCGTAGTGTTTCCTCCTCTGAGGTTGTGGTTTCGGTTGACATACGACATCATCTGGAACTGGACTCCGGCCTGTACCATTGCTTCGGCAAATTCGAGCGAGTTTTGAAAATGGACATTGTCATCGGCTGTGCCATGTACAAGCAGTAGTTTTCCTTTGATCCCCTTGGCAAGCGTGATCGGGGAGTTTTCGTCATAGCCTTCTGGATTTTGGCTTGGCAAACCCATATAACGCTCACTGTAAACGGTATCGTAGAAACGCTGGTTGGTCACCGGAGCAACAGAAATTCCTGCTTTGAAAACTTCACCACCTTTGGCAAGGCACATGGCCGACATAAATCCTCCATAACTCCATCCCCAGATCGCGATGTTTTTCCCATCCACATATGGCAGACCAGCCAGGTATTTGGCAGCTTCAATCTGATCGTCAGACTCGTATTTTCCTAACTGTCCATATGTGCATTTACGAAAATCCTCGCCGCGAGCACCGGTTCCTCTCGGGTCAACACATGCTACCAGGTAACCATTTTCAGCCAGGTAATTATCCCAGCCAATCTTGAAATTATCGAGAACCTCCTGCGAATTTGGTCCACTGTATTGAGTCATCAAAACAGGATATTTAGTGCTTTGATTGAAATTCAATGGTTTGATCATCCATCCATTCAATTCAATTCCATCTTTAGTTTTAAAGGTGAAAAACTCTTTTTGAGGGATTTTCCTTTCAGCGATCTTCAATTTCAATTCTTTGTTATCTTCCAGAATACGGATCTGTTTCCCGGAAATCTCGTGAAGTGTAACAACCAACGGGGTAGTTGCATTCGAATATTCGTTGATAAAATACTTAAAACCTGTGCTGAAATCGGCATTGTTACTTCCTTTCTGCGTCGAAAGGAGTACCTTTTTCTTTAAATCGATGCTTACACCATAAACCTCGCGTTGCATGGGCGATACAGTCGCCGCCTGATAATAGAACATTTTGGTTACCGGATCAAACCCGTAAAATTTGATTACATCGAATTTACCCGATGTGAGCTGCCTGATTTTTACGCCCCCCGCATCGTACAGGTAAAGATGTTTGTATCCATCCTGCTCGCTGAGTGTGACAAAGGTTTTGTCATCCGGTAAAAACTGAAAATTATCGAGAAAATCGGTTTCGATGTACCTTTTATTTTTCTCGGTAAAGACCAACCGGCTATCGCCCGTATACGAATTGGCAAATAGTAGTTCAAGTCGGTTTTGCAAACGGTTCATTTTCAAGATCCCCAAATTCTTTCCACCGTAGGTCCAGCAGATTTTAGGGATATAAATATCAGTTTCAGTACCTATATCCATTTTGATATTTTGCCCGGCTTTAATATCATAAACCCAAACACTAACAATAGAATTCTTTTCGCCTGCCTTGGGATATTTAAACCGGTATTCGCCCGGATAAACGCTGTTTTCCTTATGAATTGGATTCAACCCCTTGTACATCGGGATACCAAAAGTTGGCACCTGCTCTTCATCAAATTTGATATAGGAAACCTGTTTGCTGTCGGGTGACCATTCGAAAGCGCGGTTGAATTCAAACTCCTCTTCGTACACCCAGTCGGGTATTCCGTTGATGATTTTATTGAACTCACCATCGGTAGTCATCTGACGCTCTGTTTTAAACCGCAGGCTTTTTACAAAGAGGTTGTTATCGCGGACAAAAGCAATTCGTTCGCCATCTGGCGAAAACGTGGCGACCTGTTGTCTGCCCGTTGATAGTCGTTCAAGCTCTTTCGTTACAAAATTATAAACGAAATAGACCGCTGTAAATGACCTGCGGTAGATGGGTTTACGATCGGTCAGAAGGAGTACTTTCGATTCGTCGGCGCTGAAAACATATTCCTTAATCGAATTAAGCGAATCATTTTTAAGGGT
>JANXZJ010000145.1 GCA_025355585.1 Mariniphaga sp.
TCCAATCATTGATTCCTTATTTTAAATTAACGGGCTTAAACAGAATTCATTTTCAGTCAATTATTTCGATTCATTTATAATTTTTGCTAATTTTTTAATTACAAATTAAAGCTTATGTATCTATGAAACCAATTTATCTAAGTTTTTCGCCGGGAAGAAAATGGGTGGGAAAATTCCTGTCTATGGTTCTTTTAATGGTATTTATGACGGGGATGGCTTTTGCACAACAAAAGACTGTCACTGGTAAAATAACGGACGAAACAGGTATTCCTGTTCCGGGTGCAACTATAATTGTAAAAGGCACACAAACTGGGACTGTTACTGATATTAGTGGTAATTTTTCTATTGGTGTTCCTGATGGTTCAAAATCGTTGGTTATTTCATTTATTGGATTGACACAACAAGAGATTTTGGTTGGTAACCAGACTAATATCACAGTTAAGATGTTGGCAGAGACGATCGGAATCGATGAAGTAGTTGCGATTGGTTATTCGACGGCTACCCGTAAAAATGTTGCCAGTTCGATTGCAAAAATTAGCGAGAAAGACATCATAGGCCTTTCTGTTACGGATGCAAGACAAACACTTCAGGGTAAAATGGCAGGTGTTCAGGTTACCAGCAATGGTGGTGATCCGGGAGCTGGTGCAAGAATCGTGATTCGTGGTATGGGTTCATTTACAAACCCAGATCCTCTTTACGTTGTTGACGGTATTCAGGGTGGTGATATCAACTCTATTCCAGCCCAGGATATTGAAAATATCACAGTTTTGAAAGACGCTTCTTCTACCGCTATCTATGGAACAGCTGCTGCCAATGGCGTTGTGTTGATTACAACCAAAAAAGGTAAAAAAGGTGCAGTTCAGATACAGTATGATGGTTCTTATGGCGTTGCTTCTGTTCACAAACGTTACGATTTATTAAATGCATCTCAGTATGTTGATTTAGTTGGAGACATTCAGGCTGCCGCCGGACTTCAGTTGTCTGATAAACTTAAAACTCCGGACGTAAGAATTACTCGTACAAACTGGCAGGATCAGGTTTTCAGAAATGGTGCGGTTCAGGATCATAATATTCGTATGTTTGGTGGAGGTGAAAATTCTTCTTATTCATTTTCTGTCGGTTATATGAATCATGAGTCAACTGTTATTGCCCGTAACTTCCAACGTTTTACTTTGGGTTTCAAAATGGATCAGTCAATTCTGAACAAAAAAGTTCGTTTGAATGAAAGTTTTCGTTTGAAGAATGAGGTTAACAAAGGCATTCTTGCCAACTTTAACGATGCTATCAGGATGGCTCCTTATTCACCGGTTTACGACCCAACCAACTTAGGCGGATATGCAAGAATGGATAAAGTTACCGACTTACAGGATGCTAACAACCCATTAAATGCAGTTTATAATTCCGATTTCCAAGGAAGATCTCTTGGTGCAGATTTAGACTTATCTCTTGAAGCTGATATTATTGATGGTTTGACATTCAAATCGCAGGCTCGTTTGTCGGGTGGTAACTATCATGATTATACTTGGAACAATCCTTCAAATGGTGGTAATTTCACAAAAACTTCTGCCGATATGGGCGAAAATTTCAACTACTATTATAGTATGATCCTTGAAAATTTCTTTAATTTCAACAAGAAGATTGGCGAACATACATTTAGTGCTACCTTAGGTAATAGTTACCAGCCCGCAGGGATGTATCGTTCAATTGCAGCCAGTGGATCAAACTACACCAGTACCGCAATTAAAAATGTTGCTCTTGCAAATTCGAACTCTGTTACGGGTGCACAAGTAAATAGCGGAAAATCAAGGTTGTCCTATTTTAGCCGTGTAGGTTATACATTTAAAGATCGTTATGTATTAAATTTAAGTGCCCGTCGTGATGCATCAAGTGTATTTGGAGCGAACAATCGTTGGGGTACTTTTTACGGTGTTGGTTTTGCATGGAGTATTTCTGAGGAAGAATTTATGAAATCTGTTGATGCCATTTCCAACCTTAAGTTGCGTGGCAGTTACGGTAAAACGGGCAACGATAATATTACTCCATTCCTGACTTCTCAAAGTATCTGGAAAGGTAGTTCAAATAATATCGTTTATTCTTTTGGTGATGGTACTCCCTTCTCTACAGGTTCGACTGTGAATTCTATGGGTAATCCTAATTTGAAATGGGAAGAGACAACACAATACGATTTAGGAATTGACTTAGGCCTTTTGAAAAACAGATTAAATTTCACTTTTGACTATTATCGCAGAGACAATAAAGACCTGCTAATCCAGACTTC
This sequence comes from Mariniphaga sp., assembly GCA_025355585.1. Lineage (GTDB taxonomy): Bacteria > Bacteroidota > Bacteroidia > Bacteroidales > Prolixibacteraceae > JAAFHB01. Next base: position 2,279 of record JANXZJ010000145.1, read on the forward strand.
TATTCCACTTACAACTGGTTTAGGAATTCCTGGTCAGGTAGGTACTTATTGGGTAAATGCTGCCAGTATGAAAAACTCAGGTTTTGAATCATCGGTAACCTACACAAATAATAAAAAAGCGATTAAATGGGATGTGTCTTTCAATACAACTTATAGTACCAACGAAGTTACCGCTTTAGGTACTCTAGGAAATATTCCAATTTCAACTGGTGATTTCAATAACACAGGTAACTCAACCCGTACCGATATTGGTCATCCACTTGGATCATTCTATGGTTATGTTGTTGATCACGTTGCTTCAACTAAATCTGAGGTTGATGCTCTTAATGCTTCTGCAAAAGCAAAAACTAACGGAGCAAATACTGAGTATATCACCGGTCTAAAACCAGGAGATTTTATCTTTAAAGATGTAAATGGCGATGGTCACGTTGATGATAAAGACCGTACTTATATTGGTAATTCTTCACCAAAATGGCAATATGGTGGTACATTCAATGCAACTTATAAAGACTTCGATTTACAATTGCAATTCCAGGGCATTGCCGGAGTAAGTGCTGTTAATGGAAATAAATATTGGTTCGAAGGGATGACTAAACCATTTAATGAAACTACTGCAGTTTTAGGGAGATGGAGAAAAGAGGGCGATAAAGCTACCTTGCCAGCTGCTGCACAGAACTCAAGTCAAAACATGGCTTTTTCGTCATGGTATGTTGAGAACGGTGCTTATTTTAGAATGAAAAATGTAACATTAGGTTATACGCTTCCTAAAGCGTTTCTTAACAGCACATTTACTAAATGTAGATTCTATGTAGCTGTTCAGAACGCGTTTACACTTACGAAATATTCCGGATACGATCCTGAAATCTCGTCAAGTTCTCCCGGAGACAATACGAACTATATCTTCTCTCGCGGAATTGACCAGACGCAGCGTCCTAATCCGACAACTTACAGACTCGGTTTACAATTAAACTTTTAATAGATAATAACCATGAAAAGGACAATAATATATTCGTTGTTACTATCACTGATCTTCGTCGCATGTAATGAAAAAACGTTAGATGTTAAAAACGAAAACAGTTATGATGGCTCAACATTCTTTACGAATGCAACTTCTTTCAATGAAGCTTCTACTGCAATGTACTCTGCACTTCTGTTCCCGGGATTGTATTCTCGCGAATTCTATTTTATTTTCGACTTGTTAGGTAACGATGCAGAAAAGAATTTCCCATTACAAGGAAGTTTATTATCATTTCCTAACTACACTTTCAATGCGAACAGCGGTGAGTTAAATTATTTATTTAACTCATGTTACAAATTGGTTTTCAGAGCTAACTTTGTTATTGATCAATTGAATACCTGGAAACCAACTGTTCAGTCTGATATCGATGTGAAGACAAGAATTTTAGGTGAAGCTCAGTTCCTACGCTCACTTTCTTATTTCTGGTTAGTAACTTGTTATGGAGATGTTCCATTGAAAGAAACATTAGCCGACCATTATATCATTGAGGCTTCAAGAACGCCTGCTGCTCAGATTTGGACTTCACTTGAAAATACGTTAAAAGCTGCTATTCCAAATTTACCTGTAAGTTACTCTGATGCTGATTATGGCCGGGTAACCAAAGGAGCTGCTGTTGGTTTACTTGGGAAAGTTTATCTGTTCGAAAAGAAGTATACTGAAGCTGCTGCTCAGTTTGCCTTATTAAGTGCTGCACCTTACGATTATGCACTGGCAAAAAATGTCGACGACTTATTTGTTTATGACAATAAAACCAAAGAATCTGTATTTTCGGTAATGAATGGTCCTTGGCAAGGTTGGGGTGTTGGAAATGCCTATTATGTATTTGCAGGACAAGAAACCTGGGGTGGTAAAGCTACTCACTCAGACCGTGCACAGGAATACGGATTTAACGACTGGTACAATGTATTGGTATCTGATGCACTTGTAAATTCATTTACTTATCCTGACCAGAATGGTGTAAGTTATACAGACCCACGGGCTGCTAAAACTTTCTATTCTGCAAATGGTGCTAAAGGTGGAGATGGAGTTTTCTGCGAACAGTGTGCTGATGGTCCGATTCAATATGGATCGGTACAGAAAGAAGGACAGAAAGCCTGGAGAAAATACGAGTATTATGAAAAAGTAAAAAGCTATGGTCAACCAGATAGCCCTATCAATGGACAGGTTATCCGTTATGCCGATGTACTTTTAATGCAAGCTGAGGCCTTAATCGAAAGCAATAACGTCGCTGCTGCTCTTCCTTTAATTAATCAGGTCCGCGCCCGTGCAGGTGCATTTACTTACACCACTCTGGGTGATCAGACAAATGCCAGAACAATTCTTAGACACGAACGTCAGATTGAACTTGCCGGTGAACAAACAAGATTCTTCGACCTGGTTCGTTGGGGAACTTTAGCAACTACAATTAACGCTGAAAAAGCAGCTGCAAATGTAGCTTGTACAGTTTTGCCAAAACACGTACTTCTTCCTATTCCTCAGGCAGAAAGAGATGCTAACCCAACTCTGAATGCTCAGGTTAAAGACAACTGGAATTAATTCTTTTTTACAAACATTATTGAAAGGCTGTCCGGTTGGGCGGCCTTTTTTTAGATTGTCTAATTGTTAATCATGACAAGCAGATCAACAGATCAAATTTTTAGCTACTTTGCTCAATATTATTAAATTTTTAGTATGAAAAAATCCTTCTTACTGCTGTGCCTGACTGTTTTTTGTGGTTTTATTTCACCTGGTCATAATAAACCTTCACTTCAATTGAATGATCTTGGCTATTTTGAAATTCAGGGTCTTAATGTGATGGCTTTTCAGGATATTTATCCCGAAGGTCACCAGGGAGGAGTTGGTATTATCCAGAACGGGGAGCGTGTTGCAACGAACGGTGATTTGCGTCTTGAAGCGACTCCGGGTCAGTGGCAACCCATACCGAAACAGGGTAAACGTATTGTGGACAAGGCCAATAACTTGATCAAAGTAACGCTGACTTATCCCGATTCAAGCAAAAATAAAAAGGGCTTTAATCCTATTTTTTATCCTGACCTCTATTTCAATTACGACGTCACAGTAAAGGCTGAAGGAAATTCAATCAGGGTGACTGTCGATCTGGATCGGCCATTGCCTAAAGCGTTTATCGGAAAAGTTGGCTTTAACTTCGAACTTTATCCAACCGTTCTTTTCGGAAAAGCCTGGTACCTTGACAATCAGTCCGGAATATTTCCACGACAGCCCAATGGCCCTACAAGCCTCGATGTAAATGGTGAAGCTCAGGCTACCCCTTATGCTACCGGTAAGCGATTGGTGATTGCACCTGAATCGGATTTACAGCGAATGGTGATTGAAAGCAAGAATGCAGATATTCTGTTGCTTGATGGCCGGAATAAACACAACAACGGTTGGTTTGTTGTCCGTTCAGTTGTTCCTGAAGGGGCAACGAAAAAGGCAATCGAATGGGTTATTTCGCCAAATGCGATATCTGACTGGAAATATAAACCGGTTGTTCACGTTTCCCAGATTGGATATCATCCGGACCAGCAAAAAGTTGCAGTCATTGAACTTGATGGTATGGACAAAATTGCTGTTGAGGCAAGGTTAATGCGGATTTCAGAGACGGGAAAACCTGAACAAGTGCTGAAAAGTATTCCGAAAACGTGGGGGAAATTTCTGAGATACAATTATTTCCAATTCGATTTCAGCTCAGTTAAGCACGAAGGGATTTATCTGATCCAATATGGAGATGCGAAAACGGAGCCTTTTCGGATTTCGACCGAAGTATTTAAACGGCATGTATGGCAACCAACTTTGGAGTATTTCCTGCCGATTCAGATGTGTCATATGCGTGTGAATGAGAAATACAAAGTATGGCATGGCTTGTGCCACATGGATGATGCTTTGATGGCCCAGGTCGATACCAATCATTACGATGGATACGTTCAGGGTCACACGACACTTTCAAAGTATAAACCGCTTGAACCTGTTCCCGGACTTGCCATTGGCGGTTGGCACGATGCTGGTGATGATGATCTTCGAATTGAATCACAGGCAGGCGAAACTTATATTCTTTCGCTTGCTTACGAGGCATTTAAAGTCAATCATGACAATACAACGATTGATCAGAAAAATCACCTTGTCGAAATACACCAACCTGACGGGAAACCTGATTTATTGCAACAAATAGAAAACGGTGCGCTTACCGTGATGGCTGGCTACAGAAACCTGGGTCGGTTTTACCGTGGAATCATGAGCCCTTCTCTGAAGCAATATGTTTTAATGGGCGATGTCTCGAATCAAACTGATAATCTGATTTTTGACCCCATTCTGAAAGCGAATGAAAAGACAGGTACTCATTCTGGTGTACCTGATGATCGGTGGGCTTTTACGGAAGTGAATCCGGGACGTGATCTTTCTATGATTTCGAATATCGCTGCCGCTTCGCGGGTTTTAAAAGGATTTAATGATGAACTGTCTTTAGAGTGCATCACTGTTGCCGAGAATTTATGGCAGACTATAAATGACGATGATCCGAAATTGAAAAGTAATAAGATTCATGCTGCCATTGAGTTGTACTTGTCAACTTCCAAAGATCAGTATAAACAGTATATTTTGGCGAATGAATCAACCATTAAATCACGGATTTCTTCATTGGGTTGGGTGATTGGCAGGGCATTGCCAAAAATTAATGATACCCGTTTTACAGCCTCTGTTCATGAGGCAGTTGCAGGATATGCCAAACAAGTGGCTTCTGATCAGAAAGAGAATCCTTTTGGAATTCCTTACAAACCAGTTATCTGGGGTGCCGGATGGAATATTCAGGAGTTTGGATTCCAGCAATACTTTTTACATATGGGATTTCCTGATGTTGTCAGCAAGGAATATATGATGAATGCTTTGAATTTCATCTTGGGTTGCCATCCTGGTGTTAATACAGCCTCTTTCGCTTCGGGTGTTGGTTCTCATTCGGTGACAACTGCTTATGGCTATAACCGTGCTGACTGGAGCTATATTCCGGGCGGCGTTGTTTCGGGAACAGCCTTGATCCGTCCTGATTTTCCTGAGCTTAAGAATTTCCCATATCTATGGCAACAAACTGAATATGTGCTAGGTGGAGGATCTTCGAATTTTATGTTTCTGGTACTGGCTGCCGATAAGCTGCTGAGTAAGTAGATTTGTCACATTCATAATATCTTTAGAATGCTTTAAAGAGGACATTGAAACGGTATTGAGTTGAAAATCGCCCTGTTGTCAAGCGGGGCGATTTTTTTTCATAATCCTGATTATGGTTATTGCTAATATTCAGGCAGTTAAAGTTTTTTAAAAGCATTAATTATTTAGGGTTATTTCTGAAACTTTTTCTTGTTTATAAACGTTCTAAATAACAAAGAGCCTTTATTTACATATTTAAAAGTTAATCAGATGAAGAAAATACATTTTTTATTGATTTTCGTTGTTATAATAGCAACGGGATATGTGTTAACGCAATGCGAAAATAAGAAAGAGATAATTGTCAACCCGATTGTCGATCCCATTGTTTTAAAACTTGCGAATTCTGCCACTTTGGGTAGTTATCTTACTGACAAAGATGGAAAAGCTTTGTATTTCTATGCGAAAGATGCAAATGGCGCAAACAATTGTACTGGTGGTTGTACAACAAACTGGCCAAATTTCAGTAAAACAGCTATAACTCAAGCGAAACTAGCATCCGGGCTAAATTTGGCAGACTTTGATTCAATTACAACAGCAAGTGGAAAACAGTTAACTTACAAAGGCTGGCCCTTATACTATTATGCTCCTGGTGGCGTTCAGGAAGCTTCTGGCCAAACAACCGGCGAAGGCATCGGTGGATTCTGGTTCGTTGCTAAACCAAATTACTCAATTACACTTGCCAATGGACAATTATTAGCATCCGATTTAAAGAACTATGTGGTTTCTCCTACAAATGTGTATAGTGAAGGATTGGGAGTTACAACTTATTTTACTGATTCAATCGGACGTACGTTGTATGCTTTTTTTAAGGACAGCACTAATATTAATAAATTTACGAAGGCCGATTTTTCGAACAATGCAGCTTGGCCCATTTATGAAACTGATAAGATTGTTGTTCCTTCTTTCCTCGATAAATCATTGTTTAGTGTCACTAACGTATATGGGAAGAAGCAATTAACTTACAAAGGTTGGCCTATGTACTATGTCAAGTCTGATGTTAATACCGCCGGAAAATTCCGTGGACTTAATACCGGAGTGTACGGCCCACTTCCTACTAAATGGCCAATTTTCTTCTATGACAAACTAAATGACTTATATCCGTCAGCACCAAAGAAATAAAATATTTTTTGGAAATATCAATAAAAAAGGAGACTTGCAAAAGCCTCCTTTTTATTGATTTCTATTGTTTTGTCTTCAATGGATTTGCAGCACCCTCGTAAAATTGGTTTTGCAACTCTTCGATTTTGTTCGATTTCTTCACCTGTTTGATTAACTGAACCAGTTGATCTGCTTCTGATTCAACAAGTAATTGGCCAAGTTCAACACTGCTTTTAGTTGCATCACCGGCATAATGGTTGGGGTATTGTGCATACCACCATATTCCGGTATACTGATTTGGTAATTCTGCTAATCCTGACTGATTTTTACCGGATTGGCTTCCGGCCTGATCTGCTTTCACAAGGTCGGGACGAATATATCGCATCATCGAAGTTTCCTCTTCGTCGGCGTGCCCACCCGTGGTGGTTTGGCGCAGTGCTTTCACCTTCTTTGCTACATCCTCGTTCTCACCCGGTTGAAAAACTATCAAAACATAGTCCTTCTGAGTATGTAACTGCGACATACAGAAATATCGAAGAAAGTCGTTGTTGCCTCCGTGGCCGTTCACAATAATAATCTTTTTCAAACCGTTACGCGAGAGTTCTTCACATGTTTCCTGCAGCATCTTCCACAGGAGCTCGGGGCTGTATGCAATTGTGCCCGGCTGATGCCTCGCTTCGTTGATCTGACTTGTATAATAGGTAGGAAAGACGACACAATACTCCTGACTGGCAGCTGTTGTTGCGACTTTACGGCATTCGAAGATATCGGTTCCAAGTGGAAGATGAGGACCGTGCTTCTCAAGAACTCCCATTGGAAGTAAACAGACACCTTCGGCTGATTCAACTGCTTTTACAAAATCGGGTGCGGTCAGTTCGTCATATCCATAAGGAAGTTTAGTCGCAGAATTGGGTTGCGCAAACAGTTGGAATGTGCAGATTAATAATAAAATGGTGAATAAATTTTTCATTTTTGATACATTTAAGTTTATTTGGTCCAATTTTCTATTTTCAAGTTTGGTATCCTCTCAAATTCTCTAACATTGTTAGTAATCAGAATCAAATCCAAACTTTTGGCATGAGCTGCAATTAGTGTATCCAACGGGCCAATACGTATGCCGTTTTTCTCCAGATAAGCATGTATATTTCCATATTCAATCGTCGCATTGAAATCAAAATCCAGAATCTCCAGAGGAGTTAAAAATTTATCAAGTGCTTCTTGATTCTTTTCTGGATTTGAGCTTTTCATTACTCCAAATTGGAGTTCAGCTAAGGTAATTGTTGAAATTCCTATGCTTCCAACTGATAAGCTTCTAAATTTATCAAAAACAACAATTGGATTCTTTTTGATAATATAAATGCAGATGTTTGTGTCAAGTAAGAATTCCATTAGTCAAATGTTTCCCTTTGTTGGTTCTCTGGTTGTTCTCTGTTATCCATAAAATCACAAGTAAAGGAGTCAATACTTTCAATCATATTTTGCCATGGATAATGGAAAGGAATTACATATAGTGCGTTGCCTATTTTTTTGAGATAAACCTTATCATCATTAATTTCCATTTGTTTCGGAATATAAATAGCTTGCTCTCCTCGTTTATTCCTTACAGCAATTGTCTCTATTTTCATATAGTAATTGTTTATTTACAAATATAACCCTTTTTCATCTTAAAGGTTTACGAACAATAGATGGAGTTATTGATTCATAATCGGTGTAAATCTTTTCCCTTTCAAGGTACGTGGCTGATAGGCCAGCGTATATTCCGAGTTATATTCAGGATGCCCTTCTACTTCCAGGAGAATCCTGAAGCGGTCGGATTTAAAGGCTGGAAGTTTATACCTGACTGTTGGACCAGCCTGATTGATATTGGCACTCATCGGCATATAATCCCAGTCCAGGATTGTAATAGTCGTTGCTTCCGAAGCAATTTTTATTGTCACTTTACCTGCAGGCATATCTTTGTGGAAATCGTTAAGCATCCATAGATCAGCATAAAAAGTTTCTCCTTCAGTCCATTTAAACTTTGGTAATTTGGCACTTGCCAGTACAGGCCTGCAGGCATTTTTGACAGCGTAATATCCAGGTTTTGGAATGTTTGGATAACTTACAATACTGTTATTGGCAGCTGTTGGCCAGGGTTCGCTGTAGCACCAGTTAATTGCCATCGCGCAATATGGTTTTTGCCGGCGTGCTTCTTCAAAAATACACTTATAGCCTTCGCCCTGAAGTAATTGTCCATTGGCAACGAGTTGTTCGAGCGAATCAGATTTGCCAAAATAATCTTCGATGATATCCTCACATAACCAGGTGTTGCCAACCCATGCATTATAAGCATGGTGACTTTCCCACGAGGTTCCGGGTTTTGGTGGCCAAAGCTCTTCTTTTGGAATAATGGTTTTTAATATTTCAACAGAAGAGGGGGCCGGCATTCCAAATTCGGTGTAGGCAGTAAATTTCGATCGGGCCATTTCCTGAAAAACTTCCTCTTTTGTTGACCATTCACGGAATACATAATGACCATGAGCCATTCCCATTATCGGAGAGGTTGGTATAAATGGAGTTGATGGATCAAGTTCAAGGCACAAGCTGTTCAACATTCTCAAGGCCAACGACTGATCAGTCATACTGCTCCAATTGTTGAAAAGCTCATTGCCACCGCACCAAAATGCGAGTGAAGGGTGTTTTTTTACCCGGTTAATGATCGAAGATGCTTCCTGTTTGAGAATTTGAAGATACTGATTATCATCGGGGTAATTGTTACAAGCTAACGGAAATTCCTGCCAGACTAAAATTCCCATTTCGTCACATAATTCGAAAAACGATTCTTTATTGACAATTCCGCCTCCCCAAACTCTCAGGATATTAAAATTTGCCTCTTTGGCCAGCGTCAGCAATTGTTTGTATCGTTCGCGCGTCATGATTCCGGGGAAAATCTCGGGATTCACCCAGTTACTTCCTTTGCAAAAGATCTTCCGTCCGTTAATCTCAAATTGAATTGGAGGAACACTCCGGGTTTTAGGGAAACCTTCCGGTTCACTCCACGCGCCACTATTCATTACAAGTTTCACCCTGCGGAATCCAATTTTGGTTGTATTCGTTTGAAGTATTTTACCAAAACTATCAATTAATTGGAATTCAGAGTTGTATAAATAAGGTTCTCCATTGTCATGGGGCCACCAAAGATTGGGATTATCGAGTGCCGCAGCCGATTTAAAATCATTGCTCTCAATATTTCCTTCACTCTTCGCAACTACCACTCCGGTTTTGTCTTTCAAACTCCATTGATAATGATTGCCTTTTAAATCACTTCCGTTCACTTCAAGCGAAATGTCTGCTTTTGATAAATCGTTGTTTAACTGATAATTTACGTGAATATCGTTTACAAATGAAGTGGGTTGTATTTCAAGATAAGTATCGTCCCATATACCCAGAGGTAAAAGACGTGGATGCCAATCCCAGCCATAACTCACCGCGGGTTTAACGCTGTGCGAAGCCTGTGTTCTGTCTGCAGGTTTGGAATGAAGCTTAGGTGCCGGAAATATTTTAACTACCAGGATATTGCTTTCTTTTAACTTTTCGGTTAAGTCAAGATTTACAGCAGTAAACATCCCTTCCTGGGCAAAGATTTTCTCGCCATTTATATAGATTTCAAACTGATAATCAATTCCTTTGGAGATAAAGATTAGCTTTTCGTTTAGAGATAGTTCCGGCTTTTTAAATGTTGAACGGTAGGAGTAATAATTATCTTCCATCCACAGGTAATCTTTCCAATGTTCTGCATAATAGTAGGGTGCATATTTCTCAGCTTTGGCGATATCGAGCTGAACTGCTCCCGGAACCGTTGACGGAATCCATTTATCAGGTATTGTTTCCCTTGCAGTAGCATATCCTAGTTCCCATTTCATTTCCAAATACCTGTTTAAATCTTTGGCTTCTAATGCGTTGTTAATCAAGAAAAATGCCATGCAAATAATTATACTTTTCATTGTTAGTTTCATCCTTTATCAGGTTTATCGGTTATCATCAACCTGCTGAATTACAAAAATATCAGTATTGATTGGTGTTAAGCCATATCTTTATATGTTGTAAAACATATCCTGTCTGTTAGGTTTTTGTTTATCTTCGTGGCGTTACCGCACACGGAAGAATTCATTCAATTTTTAAATATAAACTTTTAAGTTTCAAACTATGTCGGACCGAAGAGCATTTATACAAAAATCAGCTGTTGGTGCAGTTGGATTAACACTTGGTGGAATGTCGTTTAGCGCAAAAAGCTATGGCAGAATCATTGGTGCAAACGACCGGATAAATGTAGCCTTAATGGGATGCGGACGTCGTGTAAGTAGTTATTATACTGCGCTGAAGGATAAAAACAACAATGTGGATCTGGTTTACATATGCGATGTGATGAAGCACCAGCGTGAGAAAGTTGGTAAAGATCTCCAGGGCAAAGTCGACGGTAAAGCCGCATTGATAAATGATATTCGCGATGTATTTGCAGATAAGCAGGTTGATGCCGTTTTTAATGCAACCCCTGACCATTGGCATGCTCCAGGAACATGGATGGCCATGGAAGCTGGAAAGCATGTTTACATAGAGAAGCCATGCAGTCACAATCCGCGTGAAGGAGAATTGCTTGTTGCATTCCAGAAAAAATATGGGAAAGTAGTTCAGATGGGCAATCAGCAACGTTCGGCTCCTGAATCGATTGATATTATTAGCCAAATTCATAAAGGAGTAATTGGAACCGCCTTTAAAGCAGTCGCTTTTTATTCCAATTCCAGGGGAGAATGTCCGGTTCCCAAAAAAGCACCTGTTCCTGAAGGTCTTGACTGGGAGCTTTTTCAGGGTCCGGCACCACGTGTTGAATATATGAATGACATTTGGGATTACAACTGGCATTGGTATGGCTGGAACTGGGGGACTGCCGAAACAGGTAACAACGCTACCCACGAACTTGATGTTGCACGTTGGGCGTTGCAGGTTGAATACCCTGAACATGTTGATGTTGAGGCTTCAAAACGGCACTTCCTCAATGATGGCTGGGTGATGTATGACACGATGGATGCTACGTTCCGTTTTCCGGGCAATAAAATCATTAAATGGGATGGCAAGAGTCGCAATGCCATGCTGACCTACGGAGCCGACAGGGGAACAATCATTTATGGTTCAGAAGGTTCTGTATTTGTCGATCGGGGAGGTTATAAACTATTCGACAGAAAAGGCAAATTGGTTAAAAGCAGTAAATCTGCCAGTACAGAAGCCGGCACAGCACTTGGTGGTGGTGGTGATATGACCGATACACACATCCAGAACTTTTTCAATGTGATCAGGGGCAAGGATAAACAACTTAATTCCCCGATCGAGCAGGGAGCAATAAGTCAGATGATGTGCCATTATGCAAATATTGGTTTCAGGATTGGAAAGTCGTTCGATGTGAACACGAAAGATGGCCACATTCTCGATAAAGACGGTATGAAGTTATGGGGACGTGAATATGCGAAAGGTTGGGAACCTAAGCTGTAAAATAGCAACTGGCGACTGGCAACTTGCAGCCAATTACCAGTTGCAAGCAGCTAGCTTCCAAAAGCAAGAAGCTCAAAATTCAGATGTCTCATTCTATAAAGAATATTAACAACAATAATAAAAACTAACATGTCGAACAGAAGAGAATTTATTCAGAAATCGGCGATTGGCGCTACCTGTCTTACCTTAGGAGGAATGGCAATGAGCGCTAAAAGCTATGGCAGGATCATTGGCGCAAATGATCGTGTCAGGGTTGGAATACTGGGCTTTTCAAATCGTTTTGAATCGGCGTTGGGGCCTGCATTTCAAAAATATGCGAAAGAAATGAATTTTGAATTCGCCTCGGTTTGCGACCTTTGGAGCAAACGACGGAATGACGGACTCAACTGGATCAAAAAGAACAATGGAACAACACCGCTTGAAGCCAGGAATACTGATGAGTTTTACAATCAGAAGATGGATGCGGTGATTATCTCCACAGCTGACTTTCAGCATGCCTTGTTATGCGGCGAATCGGTGAAGGCAGGAATGAATGTTTACTGTGAGAAGCCATTTGCAGAGACGATGGATGACGCTATTTTCGCAAAAAAAGCTGTGAAGGAATCGGGAAAGGTTGTACAAATTGGTTCGCAGCGTCGTTCAGGACCTAATTATCAGGCAGCTCATCAATTTATTCAGGATGGGAAGTTTGGTAAGATTTGTGCCGTAGAAATGACGTGGAATGTAAATCAGCCAGGTCGCTGGCGTCGTCCGGGTGAAGTTGCTTCAATTAAGGAGTCCGATACCGACTGGAAGCGATTCCTGATGAACCGTCCTTTTGAGAAATGGGATCCGCGCAAATATCTGGAATTCCGTCTTTTCTGGCCCTTCTCATCTGGTATACCGGGTCAGTGGATGGCTCACCAGATTGATACTGTACATTGGTTCACCAATTTACCTCATCCAAGATCGGTTGCTGCAAACGGCGACGTTTATGTATGGAAAGATGGCCGCCGTAATTTTGATACGATGACTGCTGTTTTCGATTACGGCCCGTTGGATAATAAAAATGAAGGATTCCAGGTGATTTATTCATCACGTCAGACCAACGAGTCGGGTGGTACCAAAGAGTGGTATTTCTCAAATGGCGGGAAACTTGATCTTGATACAAATAAAGTAACCTCTGAAGGCGGACTGAAGGAGAAATATGCCAAGGAGATGGGAATGAAGGCCAATTTGCTTCCCGATTTCGAGCTTCCGCAATTAAAGGTGGAAACCGATTCAAATACAGGTGCCGATCCTTTGACAAATGCGCATATGAAGAATTGGATGGATTGTGTTCGTGCAAACAATGTAAAGACCAATGCACCAGTAGAAGCAGGTTACAGCCATTCAATTGCCAATATCATGACAACCGCTGCGCTGCGTACCGGTCAAAAAGCAACATTTGACGAGAAGACACAACAGGTAATGGCCGGTGGCAAGATCTTCAAATATTGATTTAATGAATTGATATACAATTTATATCGGATATTTCGTTGTAGAGACGTTGCATGCAACGTCTCTATCTTTTTTAACCATGTCACTGCCTTTTTAAATTCGTCTCTGTTTTTTGCGACTATCTACTTGATGACCTTTACCTTTGTTTGCCAAGTGCAAGTAGGTACTTTCCGTGTCCTTACAATTTTTTTGTTTTTCACCGGGGTGATGAGGGTTGTGACGGATTTCGGTCAATTCCTCAGATAATTCCGGAGAATGAATAATCAAATGATATTTTGATCAATTTAGCAGGAGAAAACAAGCTGTTTTTTCTTATTTTTGTGGCCGATCAATATTGAAAGAAATCAGGAGAGATGCCAGAGTGGTCGAATGGGACGGTTTCGAAAACCGTTGTACTGGTAACGGTACCGGGGGTTCGAATCCCTCTCTCTCCGCAAAAAAACTAGTGCAAAAAAGCGGGCCAAGTGACCCGCTTTTTTTATGTCATTAATTTGACTATTACATCATTCCGAAAAAATCATAACCCATCTATTTCAGTTTGAAATCTTTCCATCTATTAATTTGCATTTGTAAATATTGGCAGCAATAGAAGCACAAGCGATAGCACCACAAGAACGGTTACAGCTCCCCAGCCAATAATGTTATTGATTGGTTTGTTGACATACTTGCCCATGATCTTAGAATTGTTCACTATCAGCATCATACAGACTAACACGACGGGTAAAAGCATCCCATTGATTACCTGAGTCCACAATGAAATAGCAATAAGCGGGGCATTGGGGATCAGGATAACTGCTGCTCCGATGATCAGAATGCTGGTATAGAGGACATAAAACTCTTTGGCCTCGTCCCATTTTTTATCAATTCCGGCTTCAAAACCAAAAGCTTCGCACACATAAAAAGCGGTTGCAAGAGGCAATATGGTTGCCGAAAAGATGGAGGCAATAAAGAGTCCAAAGGCGAATACCTGTGATGCAAATTCACCCGCAAGTGGTTTTAAAGCCAATGCAGCATCTTTGGCTTCATTGATCTGTATGCCGTTCTCGTGAAGGGTGGAGGCACAGGCGACCATGATAAAGAATGCCACAACAACCGTTGCAACGCAGCCGACCACAATATCAATAAGTGTATATTTATATTGCTTCATTTTCAGTCCTTTCTCGATAACAGATGACTGCATGTAGAATTGCATCCACGGCGCAATGGTGGTACCGATTATACCGATGATCATCGAAATGCTTTTCGTATTGATATCAAGTTTCGGGTGGATAATTGCCTGTCCGATTTCGCCCCAGTGTGGTTTACCCATTAGCGCCGAAACGACATACATCAAAAGGGATACACTGAAAAGCAGAAAGATTCGTTCCGCAATTTTATAGGTTCCTTTGACGACCATAAACCATATCAAAAAACCAACGATAGGCACTGAAATATACTTACTTACTCCGAAAACTTCCATACTGCCCGCTACACCGGCAAATTCAGTCGTTGTATTGCCAATATCGGCAATCAGCAAGCCAATAAATATAAAGAAGGTAATTTTAACACCAGCATTCTCTCGAATAAGATCCGCAAGTCCTTTACCTGTAACAATTCCCATACGGGCATTCATCTCCTGGATAACGACAAGGACGATAAATGAAGGTATGAGTGTCCATATCAGGTTATAACCATAGACAGCTGCGGCAACGGAATAGGTCGTGATACCACCGGCATCATTGTCAACGCTTCCGGTAATTATTCCAGGACCCAGAATGGCTAAAAATATGCCAATCTGGGCAAATAAAGATTTTTTATTTTTGAACATTCCCTGATCCCTCTATTTATTTGTTCTGCGTTTGCGAATTAAGTCTTCGATCACATCGTCAATAACAACCATACCTTTCAGAACATTTCTTTTGTCGACAACAGGTATAGCCAGCAAGTTGTATTTCGAAACAATTTCGGCCACTTCATTAATTTTCTGGTAATCGATTAAATGAACCGGCGAAGGTTTCATGATCTGATTAATCCTTACATCAGGAGGGGTAATTACGACATCGCGTATAGAAAAAGTTGCCAGTAACATCTCGTTCTCGTCGATCACAAAGAGGTTGTACAGGGTTTCCATTTCCGGTTTTTGGGCTCTAAGTTCAATAAGGACTTCCTCGATGGTCATGTTCTGATTGAATGACAATACTTCAGACGACATGATACTACCAACGGTATGA
This sequence comes from Mariniphaga sp., assembly GCA_025355585.1. Classification (GTDB taxonomy): domain Bacteria; phylum Bacteroidota; class Bacteroidia; order Bacteroidales; family Prolixibacteraceae; genus JAAFHB01. The sequence goes on from JANXZJ010000145.1 coordinate 17,801, forward strand.
TCGGGATATACAAGCAGTTCCCTGACCTCCTGGGAGGTATCCTTTTCCATTTCGTTGAGGAGCAGTTCTGCTCTGTCGTCTTCCAGTAAATCCAGAATATCTGCAACCTCGTCTGCGGGCATCTTGTCCAAAACATCGGCTCCTTTTTCAATCGAAAGACTTTCGAGGATATGAACCTGTGTCTCGGTTTCGAGTTCTTCCATAACATCGGCAGCCCTCTCATTATCAAGAGCAGAGAACACCTCGGCGCTTGCTTTTCGGCCTAAATCTTCGATAATGTCGGCTAGATCGGAAGGATGAAGGGTTTGAAGCTTCTTATAACTTTTAGAAAGTTTGATGTTCGAACTCGAAGAATCTATCGTCTCAACGTCTTCCCATAGTATAAATTTTGCCGGAATATTTGCATTGAAAAGTGAAACGATAAATTTAAGGGGCTTGGCGATGCCAATTCGGCGCAGCAATCCTTCAATTCCGATGTCAACTGCCACGGCAAATGTGTCGTTGACAATTGTTACCAGCCGTATGTCGTTCACACGGACAAGTTTACGCCCATTGATATCGACGATTTGATTATCTAGAACAGTCAGAGCCAGAAATAGACTACTGCTTATCAGGTCTGCTGATAATTCGATTGGTTGACTGCAAATGATTTTTATTTTTCCATTTGCCTTTTCTATACGGAAATTCTGAAAAGAATAAAATGCGATCTGGTTTTTAAACTTAATCTTAATGCCATTAACAACCGGGTGTCCTGAAGAATGGGTTGTGGAATCTGGATCAACTAACAAATCCTTGACAGTACCAATGCATTTGTTATTGGCGTCAAATGCTTTTTGGCCAATGACACGACTTAAAAAAAATGTGGTTATTGAATTCATAAACACCTCCTTGCTTTTTGGTATAGCAAGGAGCGCAAACGATCGGGTTGGCTTCCTGGCTATATCAGGTTAATAAATTTTATATCCGCCGGCCCCTCGTCCATTGTTTTTAATGATATTGGTTTTCGGCGCAAAAGTATGTTTTTTGTTTTAAGAAAAAAACAATCCGCTAACTTTAATTGCTAACTTAAGGTTAAATATTTTCTGACTGAAAATGAGGGAAGATAAGTGGGTAAATCTGACGATGAAGGAGGACTATAATCGAGTTTTGTTTTGCGTCGCAAATGACCGTATTGTTTCTATAAACCTTCGGAGATGCGACTTTTTATGGTTCACATTTCTTAGATTGGGTTACACGCTCTTCGGTCGCTCACCTTTCCACGTCTCTCATAAGCCCCTTGAAGGGTTTTCAACCGCTTCAAGGGCTGTCTAACTAATTGACCCCCAGTTTAAATGGTTCTTTTTCAAGGCAATCAGCTGTTTTTTCAGGATGTCGTTCTGCGGTTTTTCGAGCATCGGATCGTCGGCAATAATAGTTGTAGCAATGTCGCGGGCATACTGAAGTATCTGACCGTCTTTTGCCAGGTTGCTTATTTTCAAATCAAAAGCAATTCCACTTTGCTGTGTTCCTTCGATATCACCAGGTCCGCGGAGTCGCATGTCGGCCTCTGCAATTTCGAATCCGTCGTTCGTAGCGACCATTGTTTCGATTCGCTTGCGGCTATCAACACCCAGTTTGAAACCGCTTAGTAAGATACAAAATGACTGTTCGGCACCGCGTCCCACTCGTCCGCGTAACTGGTGGAGTTGCGACAACCCGAATCTTTCGGAACTTTCAATAATCATTACGGAGGCATTTGGTACATCAACACCTACTTCTATTACGGTTGTCGCAACAAGAATCTGGGTTTCACCTTGCTTGAATCGCTGCATCTCAGCTTCCTTGGCCGCGGGTTTCATTTTACCGTGAACCATCCCTATCGAGTATTGGGGTGAAGGAAAGAGTTTCTGAATATGTTCGAAACCCTCTTCAAGGTATTTATAATCAAGTTTCTCTGATTCTGAAATGAGCGGATATACAACATAGATCTGACGGCCATTGGCAATCTCATTGCGAATAAAATCGTACAGTTGGGCCCGTTTGTTCTCGAAATAGTGTACTGTCTTGATCGGTTTTCTGCCAGGTGGAAGTTCATCAATTACCGAAACATCCAGGTCACCATAGACTGTCATCGCCAGTGTCCGTGGAATAGGCGTAGCTGTCATTACCAGAACATGCGGAGGAATGAAGTTCTTTCGCCACATCCTGGCGCGTTGGCTGACACCGAAGCGGTGCTGCTCGTCGATGATCACGATTCCAAGTGATTTAAACTGAACGATATCCTCCAACAAGGCATGCGTCCCAATTAAGATGTGAAGCTTGCCGTTCAGTGATTCTTCATGAATAATAAGCCGGTCTTTCTTTTTCGTCGATCCGGTCAACAGGCTAACTTTTACGGGCATATCACCCAGAAATTTCTGCAGCGAAACCAGGTGCTGATTGGCTAAGATTTCTGTCGGCGCCATCATACAGCATTGAAAACCATTGTCTAATGCAATGAGCATAGACATCAGTGCGACCATAGTTTTTCCGCTGCCAACGTCTCCCTGGAGGAGCCGGTTCATCTGCCGGCCCGAACCCATATCTTTCCGGATTTCTTTGACAACTCTTTTTTGAGCATCCGTAAGTTCGAAAGGAAGGTGTTTGTAAAAGAAGTCGTTAAAGTAATCACCAACACTGGAGAAAATGTGCCCTTTGAATTTTTTATGACGATCTTCTTTCAGGTGAAGCAGTTTAAGCTGGATATAGAACAGCTCCTCGAACTTCAGCCGATATTCGGCCTTTTTTAATAGCTGTGGGTTCTCCGGAAAATGAATGTTAATCAACGCAGTTTCAAGCCCCACAAGTCCCAGCTTCTGCACCAGCCATGCCGGCATCGACTCAAATATATGACCCTTTGCGAGTTGAAGTGCAGCATATTGAAGTTTGAGAATAACTTTTGAATGTAGAAAATTGCTTTTCAGTTTCTCCGAAGTGTTGTAAAATGCCTGGATGTAACCTTCTTTTTTTGTCGATTCCGGCTTGCTTTCATCCATTTCGGGATGGACAATACTGAACTGGCCATTGAATTCGACCGGTTTCCCGAAAACAATGTATTCAATATTTGTTTTTAAAGTTGGTTTTACAAATTTAATACCCTGGAACCAGATCAGTTCCAGTAGTCCGGTACCATCGGTCAGGTAAGCTACCAAACGTTCATTCCGGCCTGCACCGATCATTTCCATTCCCGTGATCCGTCCTTTTACCTGAATATGGGGTAAACTGCTGTAAATCTCACGGATCGTGTAGAATTTGGTGCGATCGACATATTTATATGGAAAATAGTAAATCAGATCGCCGAGGGTAAATACCTTCAGCTCCTGATTGAGTATTACGGACTTTCGGGGTCCGACGCCCGTAAGAAATTTAATATCCTGTGATAGTATTCCCGACATAAAGCAAACTTACATGAAAAAAGCATTTTAACAAACTGCTCACCGCCATTTCGCGATTCTTTATTAGTTTTGCGCGACAAACCATTAAAATGAAGTTTCGAACAATTCGCAGGATCATCTATCTGAAAAAAGCGCGTCATCGTCGCGGACATGGCATTCACTCCCCATTTTTGTTCCATCTGATCACAGAAGTAGTTGAGAATAAAAGGAATCTTCCCGAATATAAAACTTTTAAGGATATTAAGAATAAGGCTTTGATTTTATTGGAAGATTCTTCGGTACAAGCATTGTCTCCCATTTATCAGCGGTTTAATTTGCCACCTGCAAACCCCCATAGGCTTTATCGAAAGATAGAATTGCCGCTTCGGTTTGCAAAAGTTGTGTTCCGGCTTTTACGCGAATTTAAACCGGCATCGGCGATCTGTTATGGTCCCGCATTTGGCGCAAATCTGGCATATATGGCATTGGCCAATAATGATTGTCCGGTTTACAAATCAGGAAACGACCCTGTCTGTGAATTGGTATGTCAAGAATTGCTCCAGGCTTGTGAAATCTCAAATGTTCATTTTTTCGATGAAAATTCGGTGCCGTCATTTAACCCGGAGTTTATAATGATTAACTATCCGTTTAGCCCTGTTTTATCGCGAAATGTGGTTCAGAAATATTTGCGGTTGCATGGCGAGGACGACGTTTTAATCATTCGTGGAATACATGAGTCGAAAGAGATGGAAGTCTTCTGGCAGGAGATGATTTCCAATGAAAGCATACGTGTTTCGCTTGATCTGTTTGAGATTGGCATTGCATTGTTTCGCAAACGTTTGCAGAAGGAGAATTTTATTCAAAGATTTTAGTTCATTTATCGCTTGCCGTTAACGCACAAGGGTGTTTTATCCATTTCTATTCCTATCTTTACGACCTTAAATTTTTAAACTAAGCCAATTTCTTCTTGAAATTAATATGCTGAATACGAGTTGTTTAAATTGTATTTTGTCAGAAAAAGATGTTAATTCGATTATTATGAATAAAAAAAGAGTTGTTGTCATTTTGTGTGCGTTAATTGCTCTGTTAACGATCGTCTATTTCAGTTGGAACAAGAATTCCGGCGAAGTGGAGATTACCTGTAAGGTGAGGAAGGGACCTGTTGAGGTAAAGATTCATACATCGGGCCAGCTGGAGTCCGAAAATTCTGAAAATATTATTTTGCCTGCTGTACTTTCGAGTCAGAATGTGCGGATTTATGAAATCAAGATTACCGATCTTATTGAAGAGGGTACCGTTGTCGATTCTGGGCAATACATTGCCACCCTTGATCATAAAGTGATTGAAGAGGTATTGACCGCAGCGCGTCTGGAGTTGGAAGCTGCACTGGCAATCATAGAAGATGCAAAGCTTGATTCGAATCTTAATCTAAGCAATTATCGCGACCTGATTGTCAACTCTAAATCGGACGTTGAAGAACGCAAGATTGTTTTGGCTGAGTCTGTTTACGAATCGCCATCGGTTATTAAAAAGGCCGAAATGGATGTAAACAAGGCTGAAAGGAAACTTACCCAGGATGTAAAAGGTCTTGAGATGCGAAAAAGGCAATTGGGTTCGCAAATGGAAAGGCGAAATATCGATTACCGACAGAAACAACAGCGGGTTGATGATCTGCTGAAATTGTATGATGCATTGATAATAAAGGCGCCAAAACCCGGAATGGTGATTTATGCCAAAGACCGGTTCGGAATTAAAATTCAGATAGGATCAGTCTTGACCCCCTGGAGTCCAATTATTGCAACCTTACCGGATATGACAAAGATGATCTCCGAAACCTATGTAAACGAGATTGATATTTCCAAGATTAAAGTAGGGCAGAAGGTTACTTTGAGTATTGATGCATTTCCTGATAAGGAGCTAAAGGGAGAGGTGATTTCTGTAGCCAATATAGGACAACCAATGCCAAAAAGCGATTCGAAAGTTTTTGAGGTAAATATCCGTGTTCATGGCAGCGACCGTGATTTGAAACCTGCCATGACAACTGGAAACGTTATTCAGACGGGGTCATATTCCGATAAAATATACATCCCTTCCGAAGCCGTTTTTGAAACCGATTCAACAAAATTTGTTTACGTTAAAAAGAAAGATGTGGTTAGGCAAATTGTGGATCTTGGCGATGAAAATGAAGATTATGTGATTGTAAATAAGGGTATTGTTGAAGGTCAGCTATTGTTGTTGAACGAACCTGAAAAGCTTGATGATATTCAGACAGTGGGCTGGGAAATATACGACGAACAGATTCGCAAATTAAAGGAAAACCTCAACCAGCCATCAATTTCGCAGAAGGCTGATACGGTCAAAAATAACCTGAAGAGTAAAAAGACCGAGGGTTGACAATATTTATTTATAAAGTACTGATATAGTTACAGATGAATATAAAAGCTTATTATAACCGGTATTCTTACAATGTCGTGATAGCCATGGAGGCGATTGTTGCAAATAAGGTAAAATCGCTGTTAACTGCGCTGGGTATCATTTTTGGAGTTGCTGCAGTAATCAGTATGCTGGCCATTGGGAATGGCGCTGAACAGGAGATTCTTGAACAAATCAAGATGGTTGGAGTGAATAATATCATTGTCACGCCAATTTTGCAGAACGATCAGGCCAGTGCAAACGATCAAAAGGCCAGCGCAGCGACTGAGGGTAATCAGCTTGCTGGTAGCAAAAAGAAATTTTCAAAAGGGCTTACGCTTTTGGATGCTCAATCGATCAAAGAGATAATACCTACCGTACAGGATGTATGTCCGATAATTACGTTTAATTATTCAGCAATCCTGCACGACATCAGCAGTCCGGTGAAGCTGGATGGTACCGATAATACCTATTTTGACCTTTTTGATATTAAATTGGAAAGCGGCACCCTTTTTCATCAGCAACATTTAAAGGAGGGATACCCTGTTTGTATTATTGGCAATAATATTAAGAACGTGTTTTTTAACCAGGAGGCTCCTGTTGGTCAATATATTAAATGTGGCCAGATCTGGCTTCAGGTAATCGGTGTGATTGAAAAACGGAGTTTTGTAGGTACAGGCAGCGGAACGATGGCGATCAGCAGTACCGACAACAGCATTGTTATTCCCGTTAAAACAATGCTTCTTCGCTTTAGAAACAGGGCACTTATCAGGGGTGATCAGGTGAAACTGGCCGGTATAACGAGTGCCAATACCATCACGAAGATTGAAGACACCAATCAGCTCGATAAGATTATCATCCGCGTAAAGGAGACTACCCAACTTACTTCAACTGCAAAAATTGCCGGTAATATGTTGATGCGAAAGCACAATGATATCCGTGATTTTGACGTGAGTATTCCTGAGCTGTTGTTGAAACAACAGCAAAAGACCAAAAATATCTTTAACATCGTACTTGGTGCAATCGCTGGTATTTCATTAATTGTAGGTGGTATCGGGATCATGAATATCATGCTTGCCTCGGTGATGGAGCGAATCCGCGAGATTGGTACGCGTCAGGCAATTGGTGCATCGAGGAAAGACATCGTTTTTCAGTTTTTATCGGAGTCAACTTTGATCAGCGTTGTAGGGGGTTTAATCGGAATTGTGCTTGGCGTGATTTTGTCGAAAATTATTCAGACCATGTTTGATATCAAAACAATCATCTCCATATTTTCTATTTTCATCTCTTTTGGTGTTTCTGTTTTTATCGGAATCACCTTTGGATATCTCCCGGCTAAAAAAGCCGCCGAAAAAGACCCTGTTGAATCATTAAGACAATAATCGCTAAATATGACACGCATTCTTTTATTTATCACTTTTATAGTTATTTGTAAAGTTACCACAGCCCAGGAAAGTGTAATGAAGCTGACGCTGCCAGAGGTGATTGATCTCGCCTCGAAGCAGTCGATTGATGCTTTCAAACAGCAAAACATGTATCTCGCAAGTTACTGGGAATATAAGAATTACCGGGCAGATAAGCTTCCATTTTTATCGATGGGAGCCAATCCGTTTTCCTATAACAATTCTATCAGGCAGGATTATATTCCCCAGGATCAAAGCTGGCAATACAGTCAGCAGGAAAATATCACATCAAATGCTTCATTAAGAGTAACGCAAAACGTTGGTTTAACCGGAGGAAGCTTCAACGTAAGTTCAGACCTTGGGATGTCTAAGAATTTTTTAGGCGATCAGCAGACCACGTTCTCTGCAAATCAGATCAGTATCGGTTACCGTCAAAAATTGAATGGTTATAACAGTTTGCGTTGGAAATCGAAGATTGAACCACTAAAATTTGAAACAGCCAGGAAAAACTTTATACAATCGAAAGAAGATATTGCCGTAAAGGCGACAAGTAAGTTTTTCGAATTGGTTGATGCGCAGATAGAGATAAACATCTCAACTACTAATCTTGCCAATGCCGATACGTTGTATCAGATCGGGAAAGGCCGGTACCAGGTAGGCACAGTTACACAAGATGAACTGCTAAGCTTCGAATTGAATCTGATGAATGCACGGCTTGCTTTAACACGTGCAAATCAAGGATTACTAAGGGCCCGTTCTGATCTTAATTCTTTTTTAGGTCTTGATAAAAGTGCAATGATTGAATGTATTATGCCAATAAAAATTACTTCTGCCTTGCAGGTAAATGTTGATGAAGCCATTCAGAAATCGATGACCAATAATCCGGATGTCCTTTCGCAGGATCAACGGTTGCTTGAGCAGGATAATATTGTAAGGATGACAAAGGCCCAGAATGGATTAAGTGCCGATGTGAGCGCATCGGCCGGGTTGAACCAAAAAGCGTTGACCATTTCGGATTCCTACCAAAATCCAAACCGGTTTCAGAATATTGCGATTGTAGGCTTATCAGTGCCGATTATTGATTGGGGAAAAAGGAAAGGGCAGCTTTTGATGGCAAAATCGAACCGGGAAGTTGTGGTAAATAGTGTGAAGCAGGAACGCATTGATTTTGAACAATCTGTTTTGATGAGCGTCATGGAATTCAATATTCAATCCGATCAGGTACTGAACTCTGCACGAGCTGACACGATAGCTCAATTGGGTTTTGATGTGACCATACGCCGTTTTAAAATCGGTAAGCTTGATGTTACAAAACTCAACCTGGCCCGAAATGATCTCGAAAATGCAAGAAGAGCCTATATTGGTTCTCTTCGTAAATATTGGGTTTCTTATTACCAGATTCGGCAACTCACCTTGTTCGATTTTGAGAATGGTACCGATCTGACTGCTGATTTCGATAAAATACTGAACCAATGAAACGTTTTATATTCAAGCACAAAAAGTTGATTCTGATCTCTACCGGTGCCTTCGTTTTGATAATGGCAGGCGTATATTTTGTTGGGATAAAACCTTCATCAAAAGTATATAAGGTCAAAAAGGAAAATTTCGAAGCGTTGATTTCATGTAAAGGAGAAATACAAAGCGAAAAAGCAGTGCTAATCACCATTCCTGATGTTTTTGGCGACCGTACTTTGGAAATATACGACACGCAGATCAAAGATCTTATCCCCGAAGGTTCAATTGTAAAAAAAAGCGACTTTGTGGGATTGCTCGATCAGGGAAGAATTAAACAACTTAAACAAAACAACGAAGAGGCCATCAAAAAGTTGCTTTTCAATATTAATGATGCCAAGATTGACAGTGCCGTTGAACTTGTTGCACTTAGGGATGGTATTGAGCAATTTGGCTTTGACCTTCAGTACAAGAAAGTTGAGCTGGAGCAATCGGTATTCGAATCGCCTGCTTATCAGCGTACTTCGAAGATGGCTTATGAACGGGCGTTACGACAGCTTGAATATAAAAAACGGGCTTATCAGATGACTCAAAAAGGGCTGAGGGCGCATATTTCAAGGGATGAAACGATGATGAATAAGCTTGTTGAAAAAGACAAAAAATACCAGGTGGCATTTGATGGAGCGCGCATTCTGGCCCCCAGAAGCGGAATGCTGATTTACGGACGCACATTTGGAAGGGGCGGAAGCCGCAAGCTCACGATTGGGTCGTATGTCAGTATGCAAAACCCTGTGATAGCAACCTTACCAGACTTGTCAATTCTTGATTCCGAAACCTATGTTGAAGAGATTTATATCTCAAAAATCAAGGTTGGCGATAGTGCAAGAGTTTATGTCGATGCGCTAAAAAATCAGGAAAAGATCGGTGCAATTTCCAATATTTCGAATGTTGGGCAGGAAATGACTGGTTTTGACTCGAAGGTGTTTAAAGTGAACATCCGGATAGCCAGTGATAATGACAAAGTCAAACCTGCCATGACAACGAACAACGAAATTATTATCGCCCGTGAGCAAAATGTACTTGTAATTCCGCGATCAGCACTGTTTTTAGAAGAAGGAAAGCAGTTTGTTTACCTCCGGGAACTTGGGAAAATCACCATTAAAAATGTTGAATGTGGCAACCAGAGTGATAAGTTCGTTGTTATCAAAAAAGGATTGAAAGAAGGTGATAAAATACTATTGAACAAACCTGAAAATAAGGATAGCTAAACCATCATCTATATTTTTAACTCACAGTGGTTTTCAGGATCAATTTATGTAAGTTTGTAATTGAAAAATCTAAAGGATGGAAAAATTAATCATACTGAAGGACATTGTTAAAAACTATCTGGTCGGAACACAAGCTGTTTTGGCGTTGCGTTCTGTCTCTCTTGATATTTATAAGGGCGAATATGTCGCAATTATGGGCGCTTCCGGTTCCGGAAAATCAACGCTGATGAATATCATAGGTTGTCTTGATACGCCTACTTCGGGAAATTATCACCTCAACGATAAGGATGTAAGCAGCTTGGATGATGACAGGCTTGCCGAGATCAGAAATACAGAGATTGGATTTGTTTTTCAGACTTTCAATCTTTTACCGCGTTATACAGCACTCGAAAATGTAATGCTTCCGTTGATTTATGCAGGCGTTGGCAAAGGAAAAAGAATAGAACTGGCAACAGAGAAATTAACAAGTGTCGGATTAAACGACCGGATGGAACATCGTCCAAACGAATTGTCAGGTGGACAACGTCAACGCGTAGCTGTAGCCAGAGCGCTGATCAATACTCCTTCAATTCTTCTTGCGGATGAACCTACCGGTAACCTTGACTCGAAAACCTCTGAAGAAATTATGAAGCTTTTTGCGGCGATTCATGCTGCTGGAAACACGATAATTCTGGTCACTCATGAAGAGGATATTGCCCTGCATGCCCACCGGATAATTAAACTTAAAGACGGGCAGGTCGAAACAGACCATAAAAACGATAACCCAATTTATTAACCAGTAATTTTTTTAGGATGCGTGTTTATACCCGTACGGGCGATGATGGTACTACCGGATTGATCGGTGGCACCCGTGTTAAAAAATATGATTTACGGCTCGAGGCTTATGGTACTGTTGATGAATTAAACTCATGGATCGGACTGATTCGTACGCAGGAAATCAATTCGGACGATGTTCTTGATCTGATTCAAATCCAGAATAAATTGTTTGTTATAGGTGCCCTTCTGGCGACTGATACAACGAAAGTTGAAAGCTCAGATCATTTAGCCTGTTGTGAAGGCGATATTTTGTTCCTTGAACAACGAATGGACCTGATCCTTGATAACCTGCCTCCGCTGACCAGTTTCCTGCTCCCTGGCGGAAGTAATGCCGTTTCGTATTGCCACCTGGCACGAACAGTTTGCAGGCGCGCCGAACGCAGAACATATCAGCTTTCTGCTGAGACTCAAGTTTCGCCTGATGTACTTAAATATCTTAATCGCTTATCGGATTACCTGTATGTCTTGTCACGTAAAGTAGCTGCTGATAGTGGAATTGAAGAAATTCCATGGAAATCATGAAAAAAGTCAGTTTAGGCTTTTATTTCTGAAAAATAAGTAGTAAAATCGCGCTCTGAGCAAAAAATAATTAATCTCAAAGAAATCATATGTACTGGACATTAGAATTGGCTTCAAAACTGGAAGATGCACCCTGGCCTGCAACGAAAGATGAATTGATCGATTTTGCTATTCGATCGGGAGCACCGCTCGAAGTAATCGAAAATCTGCAAGAGATGGAAGATGAAGGCGAAATTTACGAATCGATTGAGGATATTTGGCCTGATTATCCCAGCAAGGATGATTTCTTTTTCAATGAAGATGAATACTAAGGCTCAACAGCTTTTTTGTCGTTGATGCCAATCGTGTAATGGTCAATCTGTAAGGCAAAAACTGAAAGTGTGTCCACACTTATTTGGCCTTCAATACATCACATTAATTGACATCTCAATTTAGTCTATATAGTTTTGTTATAATTCCATTTTATTAATTGATGCAGGTTTCTTTTTGGAGCCTGCACTTTTTTTGCGCTTTTCATCGAGAGGATAAAGGTCGAATTGGTTTAGAGGCCTTTCACTTTCTCTCCAGCGAAATCCGTCCAGTTGAATATCTTCAGCTTTGAGTTCTTTTATAGGAATCGTTTTCCCTTCTGGTTTGGGATAAAACCTGATACTGTCAATTTTATTATCGGTAAGATGAAGTCTGATTTTGCTGCTAATCAATCTGTTCATTCCTGAGTATCTATTCTTGTCCTTTAAATAGTAAAGCGTTTGGGCGTTCCCGTTCACATCGGCAATCCGAAGTTTGTTGTCAAAAATCTGACCAATAATAATCTTACCCGAAACCTGATTGAATTTAACCGAGTCCTCCACCATCACAATGAAGGCACTGTTTTCCAGCCGGGCAATACCGGGATCTGGATTTTTAGCAGTATACTGAATCTTCTCTGCCGTCATCTGGTTGCGTTCAGACCATAGCGTTGGATCGTAAAACATCATCATTGTTGAATCTTTCATCCGGTATCCCAGTGAGTCACATTGCCCTTGTAAATCGGGTTTGTGGAACCTGACTTTTCTGTAAGCCATGAAATATTTATCGTCTTTACGTGTACTGTCAGACAGGTCAGGCTTGGTCTGAAGTGTATCAGCATGCATATACATCGTATCTTTCTTCCCGTATTGAATGAACATGGCCGAATCGGTTACAAAAGCGATTTTCGTATTCTCGTTATAAACGCCGATTTTCCCTTTAATGGCAACTTTATTCGTTGTATCGGAAAGTGTTACCCTGTGTTTTCCACGGCCATTTCCACTTGCCCGGTCATAGAAAAGCGTGTCCGCTTCGAGAACCTGCGATTTATTGGTAATCTTCGATGCTTTGTAAAGCTCCGCGACATTTTTCTTTGTGTCGTACCAGCCATTTTCGGAGTAGAGAACACCATCTTTGTTCGTCCCGGTAATTGTTGTCGGTCCGACGATAAACGCTCTTTCTGTCTTGCTGTTGTATTTCAAAGTGTCGGCCCGTAAGACAAAATCTTTATTAGTTACGACTACTGAATCTTTGAAAAACAACATGTTATCATCCGAATAATACCTGCCGATTTTGCTGGTTAACACATTTGCGGTATCTATGATTTTTCCGCCGTTGTTATAGTAACCGATATTTGTATTGAGGTCAAATTCAAGTGCTTCTGTTGTAAGCGTTATTGATTTGTCAACCAGTTTCACATTGTTGACAAAACGGGCTAATTTTATGTCCCCGTCATAAAACATTTTGTCGCCATACAAATGCAGAGTATCGCCCTGGATAATATGTACATTTCCAAAGGTGTCAAACTTCTTGCTATCTGTATATTGATAAGCGCTGTCGCAAAACATGAGTGCACCGTCGCGTCTGAACCTTACATTGCCTAGCCACCGATCTGCATTCGCTATGATTTTTTCATCATGTACAATTAAATCAGCATTATCAATGTCGATGCGTTGTTTCTTTTTTTTGTCTTGTGGTTGAACAGCCTGGATAAACACCGAAACAATCGCCACAAGAAAGATCAAAGGTAAAAAAGTAAATTTTTCAGTTATGTTATTTTTGTTATTCAAACCTGGTTATTTTTTCCATGATTTTAATTTGAAGTTGCAGTTGGCATAGGCATCATCAACATGGATGTAAGTTTTTGACTGTTGTTTGGAGATCCATTTCCGGTAGACTTCTTCCTTTTTCTTGGCAAGAAACATTTCACTCAGACTTTGATAATCGTCTTGCATGTTTGCTTTGTGGGCTTCGGTTTTATTGATCAGTTTGACAACCTTATAGACTTTCCTTTGTTTGTCATCAACAGTCTCAAACGGACGTGATGTTTCTCCGATATTCATAACGGTGATCACTTTGCTCACATCCGGATCAAGGTCTGCAACTCCAAATTTTGAGGAACCGGTGCGCTGTGATGTCACTAATCCGCCATTATTTCGTGTGTTCTTGTCTGATGAATAGAGGAAGGCGGCTTGTTCCCATGTTATTTTCCCTTTGCGGACAAAATCGGCGATGCTGTCAATCCTGTTTTTGGCTTTTACAAGTTCCAGCGGATCAACCTTAGGCATCAGCAAAATGTGGCGGCATTTGATTTTTTCACCCTTGCGATCAATCAATTGGATAATATGATAGCCGTATTCACTTTTTACAACTTTCGAAATCTGATTAGGTTTTAGATTAAATGCTTCAGTGGCAAAAGCCGGATCAAGCATTGCTCTTCCAACATAATCCATTTCGCCACCGTTTCTGGCTGATCCCGGATCTTCGGAATACATAATTGCAAGGGTGGCAAAATTGTCACCGTTTTCAACGCGTTTTTTGAAATCGCGTAATTTTGCTTTTACTTCAAGATCCTGTTGCTCTGTGATGGCCGGAAGTATTGAGATCTGAGCATATTCCAATTGCGAAACAATTTCAGGAATGTCTTTCGCCGGTAATTGCCTGTAGAATTGTCTTACTTCTGAAGGAGTTGCAGTAACTTTTGCGATGATTTTGGCTTGCATCTGTTCCGTTTTCAACTGCTCTTTGATCGTTTCGCTCATTTCAGCTTTCAGCTGATTGATCGATTTACTGAAATATTTCTCAACCTCTTTTTCCGAACCGATGTTTTCGATGAAATAATTCATACGCCGATCCATTTGCTGATTGATTTGATTGTCAGTAACAATGATCATTGTATCAAGTTCTGCTTCAGCCAAAAGTAATTTCTGTTCAAGTAGTTGCTCCAGAATTTCGCATTTTGCATCACCTTGCGTTGTCACTCCCTGGGCCTGGTTCTGAATGACCCCGGTTTCGATATCCGATTTGAGAATCGGGTTGCTTCCAACAACCGCCACAATCTGATCGACGACTTTATCCTGAGCCTTGGAGATCTGTTGTGCAGAAATGATGGTCCCCAGCACAAGGACACTTTTTATTACGTTTTTGAGCATGTCTTATATCTAATTATCAGTCTGTAATTTTAAATAGGTTCTCTTTTTTCCCTTTTTGGTAAATATTCTTTTGAAGCTCATCGATAAACTCCATTTTCCGGTTGTTCAGAATTAAATTGGCGATGCCATCTTTTACAAATTCGAATGGCGCTTTGTCCCCTTTTAACCTGTAATCTTTAATGGCTGCAAGATAATATTTGTTGCCTTCATAAGTTTCAATGAAACCTTTTCGTTTAAGTGCATCATCCGGACTCGTTAAACTAACTGGCATTCTTGATCTTATCTGGCTGAAATCAATCCACCGTTCATTGAAATAGTCAAACTTTGTAGCAAACTGAAAACTGTATTTTTCAAGTTCGGAGCGGGATTTGTCATCCAATGAATTCATCCATCTTTTAAGCTGATCTACTTTTGCTACGTTTTTCGGCACTTCGATGTAGATGGCTTTCACGATATGCTGTTCAAGAATAAACCTTTCGGGATGCAAATCATAAAACTGGCGAATATCCGAAGCCGTAAGAACAGTGTCAAGTTTTTGATTTATAAGTTGTTGTTGATACCGGTGAATGATTAGTGAAGTTCTGTATTCGTCCAGTTCACGCTGAACATCTTTCTGGTCTTCCGAAAGGTTTTCTTCAGCCAATTGTAGCATCAACTCTTGTTTGATCCACCGCTGAATGTAATCTTTTGCCTGATTTACGCTGTCTGCTTTGGTGATACCTCCCCGAAGTGCGGAGGAAAGCTCATGTCGAAGCAACAATTTATCTCCGACTTTGGCAACAATACCATCGCCCTGCGATGATTTGGAGAAATAGGTGCATCCAGATAAAAAGCTAAATGTCAATATAATAAGATAGAAGTCTCTTTTCATTTAAAATTAAATCGTTTTCTCACCTACATCGTTTTAACAAACCATCTTTCCTTAGATGCGATTTGACTGCCCATGGTTGTCACAGGCGTCAAATTTACCTTAAATTCCTGAGAAAAAGATGCTCCTTTTACATTTCACATTTTTCAGTCGCGGCTGTAATTTGGAGATTCACTTGTGATGGTGACATCGTGCGGATGACCTTCTGCAATTCCGGCGTTTGTGACCCGCACAAATTTGGCTTCGTGTAATTTATCGACGTTGTGTGCACCGCAATATCCCATGCCTGCCCGCAATCCACCTACTATTTGATACATGACTTCATATAATGTTCCTTTGTAAGGAACTCTTCCAACGATACCTTCGGGTACAAATTTTTTGATATCATCTTCCATATCCTGAAAATAACGGTCTTTCGAACCTTGTTGCATCGCTTCAACGGAACCCATTCCGCGGTACGATTTGTATTTCCTTCCCTGAAAGATGATGGTTTCGCCCGGCGACTCTTCGACTCCCGCGAAAAGTGAACCGGCCATTACGCTTTGAGCGCCTGCTGCCAATGCCTTGACAATATCGCCCGAATAACGCAGTCCGCCATCCGCAATAATCGGGACACCGCTGTTGCGTAGCGCTTTGGCCACATTGTAGATGGCTGATAATTGCGGCATTCCTACACCTGCAATGATACGGGTTGTGCAGATCGATCCGGGTCCTATTCCCACTTTTACAGCATCGGCGCCTGCAAATACGAGTTCGGAAGCTGCTTCGGCTGTTGCAATATTCCCGACAATAAAATCTTTATCCGGATATTTATATTTGGCTGTTTTGAGCAATTCGAGTACGCCTTTGGTATGACCGTGGGCAGTATCGATAACAATGGCATCAACCTGTGCCTGAACCAGAGCATCGATCCGGTCCATTGCATCGCTTGTGATTCCGATAGCGGCAGCAACGCGTAAACGTCCTTTTTCATCCTTGCAGGCCAATGGTTTGTCTTTGGCTTTGGTAATATCTTTAAACGTTACAAGACCAACGAGTTTATTGTTTTTATCAACAACCGGAAGTTTCTCTATTTTGTAGTTTTTAAAAATCTCCGTTGCCTTTTCGAGGCTGGTACTCGCATCCGTCGTGATCAGGTTTTTTGATGTCATCACCTCGGCGATGGGCCGGTTCATGTTCTTTTCGAAACGAAGATCGCGGTTAGTGACAATTCCGACAAGATGCCGTTCATCGTCGATTACCGGAATTCCGCCGATTTTGTAAGTATCCATCAGTTTAAGCGCATCTGCCACAATTTTTTCTTTCGAAATCGTAATGGGATCGATGATCATACCGGTTTCTGACCGTTTAACGATCGTAACCTGCTTTGCCTGCTCTTCAATCGACATATTCTTGTGGATCACCCCGATCCCACCTTCCCGTGCAATCGCGATGGCCATCTTCGATTCTGTGACTGTGTCCATCGCAGCTGAAACGATGGGGGTATTCAGCCGGATATTTCGCGAAAACATTGACGACAAATTAACATCACGCGGAAGTACATCGGAGTAGGCGGGTATTAAAAGCACATCATCGAAGGTGAGACCCTCGATTAAAACTTTATCTGATATAAATGACATGGCGATGGAATTATGTGTGAGACTTCGATAGGCAAATATAACGAAATGAAGCGGAATCTGAAGGTTGAATTAAGATGAGATTATTGATAAAAAAAGATTTTCTATTCAGTTAGTGGAATCGCGTAGAGCCGCACGGCCCTGCGGCTCTACAAAATAACCGTGCGGCTCTACAAAAACAACCAGGCGTTCTATCAGTTTAGTGCCAAACTTTGTAAGGTTTGCACGCAGTTCTGTAAGTTTAACAGGGCGTTCTGTCAAGTGAGCAGGTCTTTCTGTCGGGTGTTGAGGTCTATCTGCTAAGTATCGGGGTCTTTCTATTGGGTGATGGGGTCTATCTGTTAGGTGTTGGGGTCTACCTGTCATGTGTTGAGGTCTATCTGCTAAGTATAGGGGTCTTTCTATTGGGTGATGGGGTCGATCTGTTAAGTATTGGGGTCTTTCTGCCGGGTGTTGAGGTCAATCTGCCAAGTGTTGGGGTCTATCTGCCAAGTGTTGGGGTCTATCTGTTAAGTGTTGAGGTCTATCTGTCATGTTAGCCTGCCACCCTGTCATGAGTTGAAATATTTATGTTGTATATGCGGGATAATGCGATCGAGGTAATCAGAAAGAATCGGGTGATTGTTTGTCTGATCATGTGACTCTTCTCGTATGCAAATGTTTACCCTGATTTCTGTGACGTGGATAATAAAAACCCAAATTATTTATTAGCTCTTTCTTTCCCTATTTTTGGATCACGATGAGTACAGATAATACCCATAACGACTACCCGTTCGCGCTCTTCTTCAACTACAAAGTGAAATCATATATGGAAATTTTTTAAGAGGCAAACAACGGATATCCTCATAACGAACTTGAAAATATGGGTTTTGGCGGAGATTTTTGTATTCCTTTTGTATAGTCTGATAAAAGTGTTTTCCCTGGTCTGCCGATTGTTTGTTATACCATCCAATACCTTCGAGTATATCAATATGAGCTTTATGGGTAATTACAATTTTAAAAACCATATTTTTCCTCAATTTCTTTCTGAATATCGATCCATTCTAAAACATTATCAGGATTATTCTTATAGTCTTTAAGTCTTTGCCTGACAATTTCCTTTTGCCATTCCGGAATCTCAAAAGCGTTTTTTTCTTCCTGTCCAATTTCCTCGTATTTATTTTTCAAGTACTCCCAATCCTGGATAGGAATAAACACACCTGTTGTTTTTCCTTTATTATCTGAAATATATTGTAATTTCATGATTCGATAGTTTTAAAATGCAGCGAAATTCTATACTTAGGATACTTCATAAATGTATCCTTTTTGATAACGCTTCATCACAAATGTATTAAATGGTATACTGAAATCCTAATTTCACGATTACCCTTGTTTTTATTTTGCCTTTTGAATACCTCTTATCCTTGATGGTCTACGATGTCCGTGTATAATTCCTGGAATTACAATATTGGCAGGTTCTATTTTGTAAATGATTAGCCAGCTAAGGCAAACGGCTTTCCGGTAAATTTTGTTTCTGGTGGGGATTTCATCACATTCACGAAAGGCAAATGGATTCTTTTTAATTCGGTCAATGGTTCTGAAAATCTCGTCACCTACCCGAATGGCATTTAATGGTTCATGCCTGATGTAAGCAATATAGCCAGTAATATAATCAATGTTCCGTGAAGCATGTTTGGTAATCCTTAACGAATAGGTTTTTGGAGCTTCTTCTTCTGATTTGCCCATCGTTGTTTTGCTTCATTTAAACTTAAGGTCGGGGAGTTTTCAGCATATTTCACCCATTTTCTAAAATCTTCGTCACTAATGGGTTCGCCAGGCAAAGAATACGAATTTATTTCGGGTTCTTTTAGTATCCGTATCAAATCCTTTTGCTCCAAATCCTGTAAGGCTTTTAAAGCGTTATTTCCTGTAAGTTCTATTGTTAATGTTTGCATTGCATTATTCATTAAATTCCAATTCATTAAGTGTTTTCGTGGAATTTCACAGCAAATTTAACGATTTAAAATAACTTTACGGTGCCTATTTTTATCACTCAAAAGGCGAAGCGCATTCTATGGACCGGATTCACGAGATACTAAAACAATACTGGGGATATGATGAATTTCGTCCGTTACAGGAGGAGATCATCCGTTCGGTTGCCGGTCAGAAAGATACGCTGGGCCTGATGCCAACGGGCGGGGGAAAATCGATTACATTCCAGGTCTATTCACTTTCCGTTGATGGCATTTGCCTGGTTGTTACGCCATTGATCGCATTGATCAAAGACCAGGTTGAAAACCTGAGGTCGAAAGGAATTAAAGTATTGGCGATCTATTCCGGGATGACAAGTCGCGAGATCGATATTGCGCTGAACAATGCACTTTACGGCGATTACAAGTTTCTGTATGTCTCTCCGGAACGACTTGGATCTGAACATTTCAGGGAATTTCTGGTCAGGATGAAGCTAAACCTGATTACCGTCGACGAGGCTCATTGTATTTCACAGTGGGGTTACGATTTCCGCCCTTCCTACCTCACCATTTCCGAACTTCGGCTAATCTTTCCCGAAATACCCATTCTGGCATTGACCGCTACTGCTACCCAAAAAGTGGTGGAGGATATCCAGGATAAATTATTGTTCCGGGAGAAAAATGTGCTTCAGAAGAGTTTCCGACGCGATAATCTTATTTACCTGGTCCGTGATAAAGAGGACAAAATGGGATACCTGACCGACACAATACAGAAATCGAAGGGGACTGGTATCGTATATGTCCGGAGCCGGAAGAAGACGCGTGAAATTGCCCAAATGCTTCAGCAAAATAAAATTGCGGCTGACTATTATCATGCGGGTCTTGCCCCCGACGTGCGTAGTCAGAAACAGGATAAATGGATGAGCGGTGAAATCAGGGTCATTGTTGCCACAAATGCGTTTGGGATGGGGATTGATAAACCGGATGTGCGGTTCGTGATACACCTCGATCTGCCCGATTCACTGGAAGCCTATTTCCAGGAAGCGGGGAGGGGAGGGCGCGATGGAAAAAAATCGGTGGCGGTTCTTCTTTATAACAGCACCGACAAGCGCCGGCTTCATAAAATGGTGACCGACAGCTTTCCTCCAATGGAAGTTATTCGTACTATTTATAATTCTGTCTCCAACTTTCTGATGATTGCCATCGGAAGCGGGAAAGCGGGAATTTTCAGTTTCAGGATTGAAGATTTTTCCAAACGATTTGGATTTCAGATAACGGCAGTATACCATAGCCTGAAACTATTGGAACGTCAGGGATATGTTTCATACATCGAAAACGTGGACAATTATTCACGCGTCCTATTCACAGTGAGACGTGACGATCTGTATAAAATTCAATTGCGAAATGCAGAGCTTGATTCATTTATTAAGCTGATTTTGAGATCGTACACGGGCGTATTTACCGATTTTGTGAACATCGACGAAGCGTTGCTTGCGCGGCGGTCGAATCTGGCAGGAGAGCTTATTTATCAGCATCTGAAGACGTTGGCTCAAATGAAGATCATCGACTACATTCCTCAAAAGAAAACACCTGTTATTGTGTACGAGACCGAAAGGCTTGACACAAACCGAATTCACATAAGTGCCGACAATTACCAGCATCGCAAAGTGAAATATCAGTTGCAGGTTGATTCCGTAATTGACTATGCTGTAAATGACAACAAGTGTAGAAGTGTAGCTTTGCTTGAGTATTTCGGGCAATATGGATCTGAACCTTGCGGATCGTGTGATGTATGCAAAGGCGATCACGAATCGGGAATCCGGTTTGCCGATTTCAGCAGGATATCGGGTAAAATTCACAAGCTGTTACTTTCCGGAAGTTATTCGATTGATCAGGTAGTAAAACAGATCAGCGAGCCTGAACCGGTTGTCATTAAAGTTTCGCGATGGCTGCTTGACAACGGGAAAATCATTATAGCCTCAAATGGGTTGCTAACGAACGTTTCAAAGGCTCATTAATGAGCAGAATAACCATCGCTGTCGGTATTTTGATTACCTTTGCAGGAATTCTTCAAAACAAAAGGATTTTTAATGAGTAAAGAGCCATTTTCGGAGGTGGTCTATTCGAAGAATGTGATCGAATTTGCCACAGTTGCCAATGAATTTTGTTCATTTATAGAAGCTGTTGATCAGTTTCTGCGAAAGGACTTTATCACCAGGGTACAAAAATTATTTCCGCTGCTTTATCTGAAAGCAGCTTTGCTTCCTGAGCCTGATATCGAGATGTCGGATGATGCTCCGGAGAAGTTTGTAAGTGAGGAAGATTACAATTTTATTTTGCACAAGCTGGAAGTGAAATTCGGACAATTCGATGCATACCATGAGGTTTTCGATCCTTCGATGCAGTACAGTGAAGTGGCACTGGAAGCGAGTATATCAGAGAACATCGCGGATGTTTACCAGGATTTGAAAGACTTTATTTTGTCTTACCGGATCGGAACACTTGAAGTGATGAATGATGCGCTTTGGGAATGCCGCACTAATTTTGAGCAGTATTGGGGTCAGCGGTTGGTCAATGGTCTCAGGGCCATACACAACCTGGTTTATGGTACATCTGATCTTGATGTGACTGGAAAAGAGAAGGAAAATATTGACAAAAAATAATGGTAATTCTTGCCGTTTGATTAAGATAGAATTAAATTATGAGTCAGGAGTTTAACACATTGAAGAAAAGTATTTCGAACGACGAATTGGCTGAATTACCGCTTTCTTCATTTGAGGGTATTGTTCATGTAATTGAACAACCGGAAGATTTGGATTCTGCGCTGGAATATCTTAGTCGTCAGACTATTCTTGGATTTGATACTGAAACTCGTCCTGCATTTAAAAAAGGTCAGGTATATCCTGTTTCGTTACTTCAACTTTCAACTTCTGATCAGGCTTTTTTATTCAGAATTAATAAAATAGGTTTGCCTGTCGGTCTTTGTAAGATTCTTGCATCCCCAAATATTTTGAAAATTGGCGTGGCAATCAGGGACGATATCAAAATATTACAGCGAATTGTGCCGTTTAAGCCTTCAGGATTTATTGAACTTCAGGATCTTGTAAAAGTTTACGGGATTGAAAACTTTAGCCTTAAAAAGTTGTCTGCGATCGTTTTAGGTTTCAGAATTTCGAAATCGGCGCGGCTCACAAACTGGGATGCACCGGAATTATCGGAGCAGCAATTGATTTATGGAGCAACCGATGCCTGGGTTTCGTGTGAAATATACAAGCAATTAATGATAACGCCCATTGAAACGGTGTTATGCGTTCCCGAAATAGCAGAAAGCGAACCGGAAGATTAATGCTTCAGCGGTTTCCTGCAAGAATTTTAATTTTAGTATGTCGAATTTTAGTAAAGTTGTTTTAAAAAAAGGGAAGGAAGAATCTATTCTCCGGTTCCATCCCTGGGTCTTTTCAGGAGCTATTGACCGCATTGAAGGAAGTGTAGAAGAAGGAGATGTTGTAACGGTTCACGCCAGTGATGACCGTTTTTTAGGAATAGGTCACAGTTCAATCGGTTCTATTGCGGTGAGAATCTTCTCGTTTAAGGACATTGTTCCTGACTTGTCATTCTGGTGCGAAAAAATGCAATCTGCTTTTAACCTGCGTCAAAGGATAGGGTTAACTTCACGTAAGGGGACCAATGTTTTCAGACTGGTCCATGGTGAAGGTGACGGAATGCCAGGTTTGATTGTCGATTTTTACAATGGAACGGCGGTTTTCCAGGCGCACACGGTTGGAATGTGGTTGATGCGTGATTTGATAGCTGAGTCAATGAAAGTTGTTCTTGGTGACTTACTTACCGCTGTTTATGATAAAAGTGCCAAAACCCTCCCTTTTAAGGCATCCATCGAATCAGTTGACGGATATTTATTGGGTGGATTGACGACCCGCGAGGTAATGGAAGATGGCAACCGGTTTATTGTTGATTGGGAAGAAGGTCAGAAGACCGGATTTTTTGTCGATCAACGAGAAAACAGGAAGCTGCTAAGTGAATATGCCTTTGGCAAGGATGTCCTGAATATGTTTTGTTATACTGGGGGTTTTTCGTTCTCTGCAATGCAGGGAGGCGCCAATCTGGTTCATTCGGTTGATTCTTCGGCTAAAGCAATCGAGCTCACGAACCAGAATGTTGAACTGAATTTTCCGGGTGACACACGGCATGAGGCTTTTGCTGCCGATGCATTCGATTTCATGAAGGATATCAACAATAAATACGATCTGATTATACTTGATCCGCCAGCATTTGCAAAGCATCGCAGTGCATTGAATCAGGCACTCCAGGGATATAAAAAGTTAAATGCAAGGGCCATCCAGCAGATTCGTCCCGGCGGGGTTTTGTTTACTTTCTCCTGTTCGCAGGTGGTAACCAGGACTAATTTCCGCGAAGCTGTGTTCTCGGCTGCAGCCATATCGAAGCGAAATGTGCGCATTTTGCATCAGTTATCGCAGCCAGGAGATCATCCGATCAGTATATATCATCCGGAGGGTGAATATCTTAAAGGATTGGTCTTATACGTTGAATAATAGAATGAAAATAATTTAAAGCGATAAAAACTTGAAATTTAAAGAGTTTGATTTTGTTCCCGAAATCATGGAAGGTCTTGAATCCATGGGCTTCGAGGAATGTACCCCTGTTCAGGAATTGGCAATGCCGGTGATCTGGAAGGGAAACGACCTGATTGCATGCGCGCAGACCGGCACAGGAAAAACAGCAGCATATTTGTTGCCTGTTTTAAACCGGATTACCCAGACAAAGAGTCATGGTATTAATACATTGATCATTGCTCCAACACGGGAACTGGTCTTACAGATTGATCAACAGATCGAAGGATTCTCCTATTTCTGTGGTGCAACATCACTTGCAGTTTATGGTGGAGGAGAAGGTGCCGCCTTTGATCAGCAGAAAGCGGCGTTGATTCAGGGAGCCGATATCATTGTGGCAACTCCTGGCCGGTTATTATCGCATATCAACCTGAAATATTCAGATTTTAGTACGATCAAGCATCTGATTCTCGACGAGGCTGACCGCATGTTGGATATGGGTTTCTTTGACGATATCATGCGTATTGTGCGCGAACTTCCTACAGCAAGACAGACCTTGATGTTTTCAGCCACAATGCCGACAAAAATCCGGAAATTAGCGGAGGGTATATTGCACAATCCTGAAAGTGTGAGTATAGCTATATCGAAGCCGGCAGAAAATATTATACAGGCTGCCTATATGGTTTACGAAAATCAGAAAGTGGCGCTTGTAAAATCTTTACTTAAAGGGAAGACTGACTACAAAAGTGTTCTGATTTTCACTTCACGAAAGATAAACGTAAATGGTCTTGTCCGCGAATTGCGGCGGATGGGCTTTTCAGCTGACGGAATGTTGTCGGATCTGGAACAGAAAGAACGCGAAGAGGTTATGCTACGGTTTAAGAACCGTGAGACACAGATTCTTGTTGCTACCGATATTGTAGCCCGTGGAATTGATATCGATGGGATTGACCTCGTGATGAACTACGATGTACCACGTGACCCGGAGGATTATGTGCATCGCATCGGACGTACGGCCCGTGCCCAGAGTTCGGGAGTTGCCATTACGCTGATCTCTGATCTTGATCAACATAACTTCAAGAAAATTGAGGAACTCATTGAACGCGATATCATTAAAATTCCGCTTCCTCCCGACTTTGCTGAAGGACCGTTGTATAATCCTATGGCAGGAAGACAATTCGGACGCAGACCAGCAGGCAGATCCAACAATACTCAGCGAACAGGTTCAGTCACCAGAAAAAAAGACTTTCGTCACCGCGACCGTGGTACCCATCAGGGGCATCAGGCAGAGTAGCTGAGTAACTGAACTTTTATTGAAGCCCGTTTATTTCACGGATAGACACAGATTAAATTATCATATCTGCGTCGATCAGTGAAATTTGCGGGATTTTTTTTGTAATCATAGCAGCATTGATGATATTATATCTACTTTCGTTTTGATCTTAACTTTATTTTGATTGATTATGAAGACATTCATTCCACTTCTGATGTTGATTTTTATTGGTTTAGCCGGAAATGCCCAAACTACCGGCCTGATGAAAGTATTCGAAAAAGATACCTTCGTCACAGATAAAGGTAAGCTGGTGATTACTTTCATCGGTCACGGAACGCTCATGATTGAAGCCGGTAACCAGGTGATTCACATCGATCCGGTTTCGCGTGAAGCCGATTATTCACTGCTTCCCAAAGCAGGTATTATCCTGATTACGCACGAACATGGCGATCATCTCGACAAAAAAGCAGTTGGATCAATCACATTGCCTCAGACTAAAACAATCGTTAGTATGAGCTGCAAAGGCCAGATAGAGAATGCCCTGGTGTTGTTAAATGGTGAAAATCAGTCTTTCGGAGAAGTGAAAATCGAAGCAGTTCCTGCCTACAATATCGTAAATAAACGACCTGATGGTGGCGCTTATCATCCGAAAGGGAGCGGAAACGGTTATGTAATCAACTTTGGCGGTAAAAGAATTTATATAGCCGGTGACACGGAAAATACACCTGAAATGGCCGGTTTAAAGCATATCGATATTGCCTTCCTTCCAATGAATTTACCTTACACGATGACCCCTCAAATGGTTGCCGACGGTGCCAAAAGTTTTACGCCCGGAATTCTTTATCCTTATCATTTTGGTGAGACAGATCCACAGGCATTGGTTGATTTATTGAAAGATACTAAGATTGAGGTCCGGATCAGAAAGATGAAGTAGATTTTTTGTCTTCTCTTCGCCTACATGATGTTTTCATATCAAATTAGCAAGTTGTCACATCAGCAAATTGCCTTATTTTCTCGTTGGCAAATTATAAAGTATTTATTACTTTTAATGCGAATTAAACGTGCTTTCAAAGCGCACACTATTTGACCAACTGTTTCACCCTTTATTCCTGGCTAAATGAACTCAAAAAAGAATTTATCCATTTCGTTTTTAATCTGCATGGGGTTTTGCCTTATAAATTTATCATCGAATGGCCAGACCAGTTTGTCGAAGGATTATCCTATTCAACCAGTTAGCTTTACCGACGTTAAAGTGACCGATCATTTCTGGGCACCGCGAATCGAACTGAATCAAAAAGTGACAATACCTATCGCTTTGGACCAGTGCTACAAAACGGGAAGGGTCGAGAACTTCAAGATTGCTGCTAAACTGACAAAAGGAAAGTTTCAGTCGGAGTTCCCATTCGACGATTCTGATATCTATAAAATTATCGAAGGTGCTAGCTATTCGCTTCAGACAAACCCTGATGCGCGGTTGGAGAAACGGATCGATTCGCTGATTTATTACATTGGACTGGCACAGGAACCTGATGGTTATTTATATACCAACCGGACAATTGATTCGCTTCACATGCATCCCTGGGTTGGAAAGAAACGGTGGGAGAAAGATCCGGAACTAAGTCACGAATTATACAATCTTGGGCATCTTTATGAAGCGGCTTATGCTCACTTTCTGGCAACCGGTAAACGAACCTTGCTTGATGTTGCCATAAAAAGTGCTAACCTTGTGGATCATGATTTTGGCCCAGGTAAACTGGCCTATTATCCCGGACATCAGGTGATTGAAATGGGACTTTCGAAGCTTTACCGGATAACAGGCGAGGAGAGGTATTTAAAACTTGCGAAGTATTTCCTCGATTGCCGCAGGGGAGGCAATGAATATAACCAGGCACATATACCAGTTATTGAGCAGGATAAGATTGTTGGTCACGCTGTTAGGGCAACCTATATGTATGCAGGAATGGCCGACGTTTCAGCGCTTACCGGCGATTATTCTTACAAAAATGCGATTGATAAAATCTGGAACGACCTGATAAGTACTAAATACTATGTTACAGGCGGAATCGGCTCGGGCGGGAGTAACGAAGGTTTCAGTGACCCTTATTTATTACCCAATATGTCAGCCTATTGCGAAACCTGCGCGTCTATCAGCAACGTGATGTGGAACCAGCGCATGTTTTTACTCGAAGGAGATTCCAAATTTTATGATGTTCTTGAACGGACGCTGTACAATGCACTTTTATCCGGAATTTCGTTAAGTGCCGACCGGTTTTTCTACCCGAATCCGCTTGAATCACGCGGGCAGCACTCGCGAAGTGCCTGGTTTGGTTGTGCCTGTTGTCCAAGTAATATTTGCCGGTTTATCCCGTCTGTTCCTGGATACGTTTATGCCCACAAGGGTAACGATTTGTATGTGAATCTTTTTATGAATAACTCGGCAACTGTTGACTTAAATGGTGAACGTGTAAATATCGAGCAGAATACAGATTATCCCTGGAATGGGAAAATTGTCATTGGTGTTCAACCTGAGAAGCGGAAAGTATTTAATATGATGATCCGTATTCCGGGATGGGCAAGTAACCAGGCGGTACCTTCTGATTTATATCGATTTAAGTCGACAGATCCGTCAAAGGTTCTGATCAAAGTTAATGGGCAAAGTTTTAAATATGATATTAAGAATGGTTATGCAGTGATTTCCCGTGAATGGAAAAAAGGCGATCAATTATTGATTGATTTACCGATGCCTGTAAGAGAGATTGTTGCGCATGAAGCTGTGAAGGATGATGCTGGAGAAATTGCCATCCAGCGCGGTCCATTGGTTTATTGCGCCGAATGGCCTGATAACAAAAGCGGGCATGTGTTAAACCTTTACCTGAATTCCGGGAATAGTTATACTACAGAACATCTTCCTGACCTTTTAAATGGTGTTACGGTCATCAAAACGATGGTAAACAGTACCGAGCGATTGGAAAATGAGTCGATTAAAGAGGCAAAACAGCCGTTCACCGCAATACCGTATTATGCCTGGGCAAATCGGGGGGCAGGCGAAATGTCAGTTTGGATTGCTGACCGGAAATCATCTTCGAAGCCTTTACCTTATCCATCGATCGCATCTAAAAGTAAAATCAGTGGTTCGCTCGAAAATAAGGCTTTATCCGCTTTAAATGACCAGCTTGAACCTTCGGGTTCTAATGATCAGGGCTGTTTTTATTTCCATTGGTGGCCGCGAAAGGGGAGTACCGAATGGATTCAATACGATTTTTCGAAACATGAAAAGGTATCATCCGCAAAAGTTTATTGGTTCGACGATGGTCCGTGGGGAGGTTGCCGGGTTCCCACCTCATGGAAGCTCCTTTTCAAAACAGAATCCGGTCTTTGGGAACCCGTTAAGAACCTGAACAGTTATGGATTGGCGAAAGATCAATACAATGAAATCAGGTTTGAACCCATCGAAACAACTGCTCTTAAAATGGAGGTTCAGTTGCCGGCAGACAATTCAGCCGGGATCTATGAATGGAGCATAAAATAAATAAAACCAAAATAAAATGATTGCAAAGCGTCTTTTCTGTTCAATACTAAGTTGTCTGTTATTATTTAATCTTGTTCAGGCTCAGCCCGTGAGTGAGATTAAAGTTGTAGTTAATCAACGCATTAATACTGTACCCACATCGATGTGGGGAATATTCTTCGAGGATATCAACTTTGCTGCTGACGGCGGACTTTACGCCGAATTGGTGAAAAATCGGTCATTCAATTTCAACGATCCGTTGATGGGATGGAAATGGATGAATAAAGGTGAAGGGAAAGGCGACGGCAGACTCTATAATTTCGGTGATGTTTTGCGACCGAACAAAAGGTATGTCCGCATCCAATCAACAAGCGAAAGCGGGTCATTTGGACTGTCCAATGAAGGTTTTCGGGGTATTGGACTGAAAAAGGACGCCGGATACCGGCTCACAGTTACTGCCCGCGGTGGCGATTTAAATTCAACTGCAAATCTGGTTGTTGAATTAGTTGACTCGACCGGGAAAATGCTGGCTGAAAATCAAATATCCGGTATTACAAAAGACTGGAAAAAGTATGAAGTGATTCTGAATCCGATAAGAACCGATGCATCTGCCCGTTTGAATGTAATGTTAAAGGGCAAAGGCCTGGTCGAAGTTGAAACCGTTTCTTTATTTCCTGTTGACACCTGGAAAGGGCGGAAAAATGGCTTACGAAGCGACCTGGTTCAATTATTGGCAGATATGAAGCCCGGATTTGTCCGGTTTCCCGGCGGATGTATTGTCGAAGGGCGCGAAATTGCCACGCGTTATCAATGGAAAAAAACGGTTGGAGATCCCAATGATCGCGAACTAATTATTAATCGCTGGAATACAGAATTTAAGCATCGATTTACACCCGATTATTTTCAATCCTTTGGCCTGGGGTTTTATGAATATTTTTTGTTGTCAGAAGATATTGGTGCCGAGCCGCTTCCCATTCTCAATTGTGGAATGGCTTGTCAGTACAACACGGCCGAATTGGCGGCGCTCGAAAACCTTGATCCATATATCCAGGATGCGCTTGATCTGATTGAGTTTGCCAACGGTGCAGTTACCACTCAATGGGGAAAACTAAGGGCTTCAATGGGGCACCCTGAGCCATTTAATCTTAAGATGATGGGTGTCGGAAATGAGCAATGGGGACCGCAGTATATTGAGCGATTCAAAAGATTTAACACTCTTTTAAAGGAAAAACATCCTGAAATAAAATTGATTACGAGTGCGGGTCCAGCTCCTGAGGGTGATAAATTCACCTATTTATGGGATGAACTTGTTAAACTGAATGCTGATTTTGTAGATGAACATTATTATCAGTCACCTTCGTGGTTTTTGAAAAATGCCGGTCGTTATGACGCTTACCCGCGGAAAGGACCTAAAGTCTTTGCCGGTGAATATGCGGCTCATTCGAAAGGGCAAGCTGATCCTACTTCAAGGAACAACCTGGAAAGTGCGATTGCCGAGGCTGCATTTATGACCGGACTTGAACGTAACTGCGACGTAGTGCAAATGTGTTCGTATGCCCCGCTGTTGGCACATAAAGATGCCTGGCAATGGAATCCCGATCTTATATGGTTTGACAACCTCAGTGTGGTACCTACACCAAATTACCTGGTTCAGAAATTATTTGCGACGAACAAAGGAAGTTATACGGTTTCTGTTTTGAAAGATAAGGGGGTAATTGCAGGCAAGGATGGTATTTACGCTTCAGCAACTATAGATGAGAAAACCAAAGAGGTGATTTTGAAACTGGTGAATATTTCACAAAATACGGTTCCATTGAAATTCTCCTTCACCGGTGAATCTTTTAAAAGTCAGTATGCAAATATGGAAGTGTTGAAAAACAAAGAATTGACTTCCTGGAATAGCTTTGCGACCCCTTCAAATTTAGGAATTGACGTACAAAAAGTGAAAGTTTCGGGACGATCTTTGATGCTGAATCTTGATGGAAATTCGGTGAATGTATTGAGAATTAAGATGTAATAATCGAAAAGACCTTGAGGGTTTTAAAGCCGTCAAGGTCTTATCTGACTGTATATGATGTTCTTATTCTGTTGCAATGAAGATGTCGACTTCCGAGTTGTCAGGGTCTTGCGACCTCTTTCCATAAACTTCAAAGTCGGCTGTATATTTCCGGTTTAACTCTTTGTCCTTGACCCATATTTCCTGCCAGGTATTGAAAACGGATAATGGTCGTGTCCCTTTTGCTTTGATTTCGAGGTAATTACCGCCGCTAAATTCCCTTCCTTCAAGCGCAGCAGGTATGCTTTCCAATGAACTTACACGGTGACCAAGTAATGTTGTATAGTCAGCTTTATAATCCGATTTGTAGTCAGTGTAAACAGAATAGATATCCTCATCTATTTTATTTGGAATGAGGGTCGATATATTTTCGGTGTAGTACCTCTGCCACAACTCCATAATGTCCTTTGCTGACTTTCCATTCTGGTTTGTAGTTCTTACCGTAATTCCGACAATTTTAAAACTTTCAAGGTTAACTTTTTGGCTCTTCATAGTTATAGCTTTTTTTCAAAAATACGAAAGATTACCACAATGCCGCATAGTTCACCTTGTTTTATCCGTAGAAAGTTTTGTTTTAAATGATGGCTTTTGAATGCTAATCAGTTGAATATTTTTCCAACGCCCGGAATTTGCCGAATAAGCCATGATACAAGTAAGGAAGTCACAATTGCTAAAAAACCGATGATAAAGAATTTGGGAAGCACTCCCGGATGAATGTCCCTGGTAAGAATTGAAAGACTGATTAATACGGGTGCGTGAAAAACATATACGCCAAATGTATTTTCAGACAGGAATTTCATGGTTTTATTCTGATGGTTCCACTTTGCGCTGGCAATTCCCAATAAGGCGATTATAAAAGCGACGCAGAAAAGAGATTCCCAAAGGGCATAAAGAAATGCAGCTGCATTAAACCCTCCGACAATCAGCATTTTCCCTTCCATTACTTTTCCGGCATATCCTGCAATGAACCATAATGGAATCCCGATTCCAAAGGCAATATACAGCCATTTTTTCCCTTGCTGAAGTGTGATTTTCTCTGCAATATTGCTTTTAGCGGCTATCGTACCTAAGTAAAAAAATACGACGTAAGCTGCAAAAAAACAAAACTGAAAGTTGTAGAACGAGGTCCCGATTGGTGCAACAAGGCGGATGCCAAATGCGAATAAAGTGATCAATCCAATCAGCGAAATGACTTTGATATTTGAAATCTCAATTTTACTTTTCGTTGCAGGAAGGTATTTATGTACAACCGCATAAAGAATAGAAAAAATCAGAAGGGCAAGTGCAAACCAGAGAGGACCTGTACGACCCAGAAAATCAAGGTTGTGAAAGCCTTTCAGTGTAAATTCCGCGATATTTAATTGAGGATAAACCAGCTTTACGCATATCGGATGGATAATGAAGATATAGATCAAAACCGGAATGCCCAGACGTTTTAATCGGTCAAGAATAAAGGTTTTTACCCCTTTCCGTTCGAGTGAGGCTGGTATAAAGTAACCCGAAACAAAGAAAAAAAGCGACATGCTGAATGCCTGTCCATGCGATTGGAATAGAAAGAAGAAAAGTTGCTCGATCGCCCCGAGCGGTGCCGGTTCAGTGTAATACCAACTTCCAATGCAACTGTAAGTTACAGCGCTGTGAATCAATACTACAATGATAATGCAAAATATTCTTAAGTTATCGATATAGGCTAATCTGACTGACATACATTTCTGTTTTAGTTTGTAGGTAATGGCTATTTGTAGCATAAATACTTAAACTGTTACACCTTTTAGGGGTATATTTTTTACTCATTTTTAGTGGTCATATAATCTTGTAATCTTTCTAATTTTTCGCCAGCTTTACTGTCAGAACTTTAATGCTAATACAATACGAAATTATGAATAAATTAATTGTTCTTTTTGCGATTTTCATTTCAATGTTTGTTGGAAAAACCGCCTTTCCGAAAGATGTATTGCCGATCAGAGGATTTTGCATTGGCGCTCCGAAATCGACAGAAGTTGATGCATTTATCAAATTTATTGCAGAAGAATTGGTGCCAAGGAAAGTGAATACTTTGATTCTCAGGGTAGATTACAATTACCAGTTCGAAAGTCACCCGGAATTACGTGACGAGTCTTCACTTTCAAATAGCGATGTGAAAAAGATGGTGAACGTCTGCCGCCAAAATCAGATCCGGATTATTCCGCAGATTAACTTGCTTGGGCATCAGTCGTGGGCTGAGAAAGTAACCAATTTGCTGCGTGTATATCCTCAATTCGACGAAACACCGCAGGTCGAAATGCCTAAAAAATATAAATGGCCCAATGATGATTCGCTTTATTGTAAAAGTTATTGTCCGCTCCATCCCGATGTGCATAAAATCGTTTTTGCGTTGGTTGACGAGATTTGTGATGTATTTGAGACAGATGCGTTCCATGCCGGAATGGATGAAGTTTTTTACATCGGCCATGATAAATGTCCGCGATGTTCGGGCAAAGATAAGGCCGAATTGTTTGCCGGTGAAGTAAATATGATCCGCAACCATCTGGCCCTGAAAAATCGGAAGCTCTGGATCTGGGGGGATAGGCTGATAGATGGCAAAACCACCGGAATGGGAATGTGGGAAGCGAGCTTTAATAATACTCATCGCGCAATTGATTTGGTATCCAAGGATGTGATGATCTGCGACTGGCATTACGAAAGGCCTGATCAGTCTGCAGTTTACTTTGCAACCAAAGGATTTAACGTGATCACTTGTCCATGGCGGATGCCTGAAATTGCTGTCAGGCAAACGCAGGATATGTTCCGTTTCAGGGCTTCGGTCACACCGGAGATGAAAGAACGTTTTCAGGGAATGATGCAAACCGTCTGGTCAGGTGCCGGGCAATTTATGGACGAGTTCTATGGCCGGAAAACCAACATTACGGAAGGTGAGAACACGCCAACCAATAGTTTTAAGGCAATGTTTGG
>JANXZJ010000006.1 GCA_025355585.1 Mariniphaga sp.
AATAAGACTCTGTAGCTCAGCTGGTAGAGCAATTGACTCTTAATCAATGGGTCGAGGGTTCGATTCCCTCCGGGGTCACAAATTGATTATCAAGCGTTTACAATGATTTTGTAAACGCTCTTTTTTTGCCAATTTGCACACAACACTTATTTTTTCAAGTTTTTATTGGCCTTAATTGAATTATTAATTAAACAATAAAATCACCAAAAATGATGTTTCAACTCTTCATTATTACCAATTCAGCTCAAATTAAATTGCATTGATTTTGTAACGTTACATCATAGATTCACAAAGGAATACCTCAAGACTTAATTATATTAATATCGGTAATGTTTTTCCTAATATAATTTGTTTATGCCGCGAAGAAAACAACACAAAATATTCGCAAAAGATTTGAAGGTATACGAAACACTGGTAACGGAACTTCAAAAAAATTCTGTTTTTAGTGACTGTGATTTTGGTATGTCTTACCCCCCCCCGATAGATTGGACAGTTTTTTCAAAAAGGTTTGATCACTGAACTGTTAAAGGAGTATGAAATAAAGGCAGTGATCAGTCCTGAATATACAATGATGGTTTTGAACCTGTTTAAAGTACTAAAAATAGCCACGTTCAGAGCTTCAGATGCTGATGTAGCTGAAAATCTCGAATCGTTCAAAAATGGAGAATTGGCTCGCTATACATTTGTTGATGCAATGGAGGCAAGTAAAGCAAACTGCGATGCTGATGCATGCGGGTCATGTCAGACACTTTGTTAAAATTTAATGTTATGCCAACACAAAATGCAATAGATTTCATAGTAAATCTCAAGTACGACAGAAACATGCGCAAGCGGATGGACGGGTTAGCTCCGGAACAGATACATCCATATTCTTGAAACGAACTGCTATATCTTTTCTATCGACCAGTTTGAAGATGCCAATAATTATTAGAAATTAAGGCCCAAAAGCATGAAATAAAACCTGTTCCAGCAGGGCGATTCACGCTTTCGCAAAAGAATGATGAGGAGATTGATATCCGATTTGAGGATTAAATTGCAACGTTTGGCAAAGGTTAAATTGGTTTCTGAAAGTTGATTGAATTTACATTACCTGCAAAAAAAATAGGAAGTTGAATCACTCAACTGCATAAGGACAAATTATCATCACTTAGAAAATCAATAAAGGATACAGTGGCAAAATTGTCCATCTGTATCCCTCATTTCTACCTGTTGCGTTGTATTTTAATGACTGCAGCCACCATCCTGGATCTCAGGATTCATGTTATAAAATGCGAATGACGATCATCAAACATGGTTTCTGAGTAGTTGCAGCTTAGTCGAACCATATCAGTTCTTAACGGTTCACCTTCTGCTGAAAATCGGAAAATCCTTACCGATTGACGGCACATCGAAGGTTTTAATGTCAAAAAGCTGATTTGCAAATCCATTGTCCTATGCACTGCCATGTATTTCTGATAGTTATCTGTCATTACAAGGATATAATTTGATTTTCAAGATTCCAACCTTTAACTTTAATTTCCTGTTTTTTACCTTTTAATTGATCCGAAGATACACTTACCGTAACAATCGTTGATTCGCCGGGAGCCAATGAAAAATAATTGGCAGACCAAAAACCGGGCATTATCTCTTCTCCATCGTTTAGCAATTGTGGATTAATAAAGAATGCCAGTTGTTTGGTTTTATTTGTGAATTTAAGCGTCCACTTCGTTTCCGTTTTTAATACTTCTCTTTTTAAAACTGTCGTCTCAACCTTTGTCTGAGGCATGGAATTCAATGCTGTATAATCATTGTCAGCAGAAAGCCAGTATACATTATGAGAAATTACTTTTCCGCCTCCGTCTTTGAGGTTTAAAACCACAAAATTCACCCCTTTTGCATCTGCCAAAATCTTTGCCAGGGAGAATGACTCTTTTACGTCGGAGACCGAAAGGTTCACTTTTGCAGTTTGATGGAATAACGGTTTTGAATCTATTCCAAAAACATCAGCTTCTACTGTTAAATTTGAGACCGGCTGATAAGTTCTGTTTAAAACCGTCACAGTATAGTCGAGCGAATTAAGCTGAACATGAACCGGTTCGCATGAGTTCTGCATGAAATAGTAGCCCGCATTAGGTTCAAGGTACCAGTCATAAATCTGCCAGATCACACTTGGGAAAGCTGCATTTAATTTCCAAAGCATAATGCCTCCTATGTCGTTCAGTTTATGTCCTGCAGCTTCAAAAGTACCCTGGTATCCGGTTGCATTCATCAATTGCATCTTATCCGAAAAATTCTCCACTGATGTTGGTTCACCATATCGCTTTACCATTGACTCATAATACGTATCATATTTTCCGTTTCCGGTTGCAGCATCGTGATAACCCCATGAATTATTCAGCGGGAAAGGCAGTTTGGTATCCCAAACCAGATTTGGAATTATTTTTTTGAGTGAATTATAGGGGGGTTGAGATGGCAATCCTGTTTCATCTTTGAATACCCAATCCTTTGCATTGTCGGCCAAACGGTAATATTCTTTTGAATCCTGCCAGGCATAAGGTCCGCTGCTATAAACGCCCGAAGCAAGGCCATCCGGCCATGAGCCTTTTAACCCTTGGGGCAGTTTGGCAAAGCCGGAAGAACTGGGGATAAAGGGTCTTGTCCCATCTAATTTGATAACGCTTTCTCTCATCCGATCATAAACATCCTTACGTATATGTCCCTCATTACCACCCGTCCAGAGCAATAGACTTGGATGGTTACGAATGCGATAAATCGTGCTGATCACGTTATTAACAAAAACCTCGGGTTCCACCGGCCAATCGGTTGATCCCTTAAATTCACCATGCGTATCACCCGTAACCCAGAAATCGGACCAAACCATTAATCCGTAACGATCGGCTAAATCAAAAAAGATATCCGGTGGGGTAATTCCCCCGCCCCATATTCTGACCAAATTGACGTTTGCATTGCGGCAAAGGTGCAATTCTGAATCATATCGTACCGAATCACGATTCAACATCAGATCAGGCACCCAGGCACCGCCAACCAGTTGAATTCTTCTTCCGTTCACATAGAAATCGCGGCGCAAAAATTTATTGGGTACCTCTACTGCTTTTGAACTAACGGTCCGGATGCCAAAAATGATAGTCTTTTCATCCGAAATGACTCCATTAGATTCATACTGGAGATGAATGCGGTACAAGTTTGCAGTTCCATAACCATTTGGCCACCATAAATGTGGCTGTTTTACAAGAAGTTGTTTCGTATTGTCAACATTCAGTTCAACCAGAGATTTTGCCCCGGCAGCAATCGTAACTTCTTTCGTAAATGAAACAGATGCGCCGGTAAAGTTCTCCGGACGAATACTGATCTTTAAAGTTCCTTTTGTATTACTTTGACCATTATTTGAAAGTGAGAGGTTTAATGAGAGTTTTGCAACGGTTGTATCGGGCAGATCCGGTAAATCGGTTATGATTTGTGGTTGTACGATAGTTACATCTCCCGAAGTACGAAGAAATACAGGTTGCCATATTCCTATGTTACGATCCCTGACAGGTGGCATCCAATCCCAGCCAACCGAACAAACCATGGTCACGTTTTTACCAATATCTCCGGTTGGTCCGCCATTTGCATAAAAATCATCCATTGCCTTTAACTGTTCCGGTGCAGGTAATCCGGGATAATCAAGCGGGTAGATTTTTACGGCTAAAACATTCTCTTCACCTGCTTTAATTTGCCTGCTTACATCAAAGCTATATTCGGCAAACATTCCCACCATTTGTGTTGAATCAGCAATTGGTTGTCCGTTCATCCAGACTGCTGCACGGTAGTTTATTCCTTTAAATATCAACTCGAAATGACGCCCCTTGTCAGCTGCAGGAACTTTAAACGAAGTCCGGTACCAATAAGGCTTTTTCCAGGGATTGGCCACATTGGGGATATGACTGAACTGTTCCAGGTTGTAGGTTTTATTGAACTCATCTGAAGCGTCGGGTATCAGCATATTATTCATCCCTGAATACGGATCGGAATAGACACGATTGGCAACCAAACCTGTAAGAACAGTTGATGGAACATTCACAGGGAACCAATAAACTTTGGACTGATAACCGGATGTGGAAATTAATTCTCCGGTAACATTAATCAATTCAGAAGACTGAAGTTCAAATTTAGTCAGTTTTTCCTGTTTTATTTGCGTGCTCTGGCCTATGGAATTATGTGCACATATAAACAGTAAAAGGATAAAAAGGGAAAAGATTTTCATTATTATTTTATTATGAATTAATTATTTGAGATGAAAGAATTATTTTATTTTTCTGAATTGCTTACAAATGCGATGCGTTTACTATCCGGCGACCAGGATCCTACGTTGATTGTTCCCTGACCTCCATAAAGATAGGCAACAACTCTTGGTCCGCCCGGGGTATTCAGTTTCATTACACGCAACATCACCTCTTTGTAAGAAGGATGTGAATCGGGATCAATATCGGGAGGGAATGAAATAAACACCATTAAATTTCCATCCGGTGAAATATGCGGAAACCAGTTATGATATTCATCGAAGGTCAGCTGTTCTTTACCTGTTCCGTCGGGTTTCATGCGCCAGATTTGCATGGTTCCCGTAACATTTGCATTGTAATAAATGTATTTTCCATCCGGTGAATATTCGGGACCGTCCACATGCCCTGATTTATTGGCAGTAAGGGCAGTTTCTTTTCCATCCTTTAATGATACTTTGTAAAGATTATAAAAATTTTCGCCATTACGCTGAGCCGTTATTGCCAGTTCTTTGCCATTTGGATTCCATCCATGGAAATAGGAGGGTGTATTCTCTGTAATCAGTTTGGGTTCGCCTCCTGACAAAGGCAAAGTATAAACAGTCGAACCTCCACCGGGTAAGCCTTCACGATGGCTACTGATGGCTAGCATCTTTCCGTCAAAAGAAATTGCATGGTCATTATTGTTCCCGGTAACAGTACTGGTATTCAATTTGTCAGGCGTTCCCCCGGTAACGGGAATTGTATAGATGGAACCACCTTGGTTAAAGAGTATTTTTTTCCCATCGGGCATCCAGTTGGGAGCTTCAAATCTCCCTTTGTTTTCATAAATTACTTGTCTGGTCCCGTCAGAAATATCAAGTAACTCGAGCCGGCATCCCAATACATCACTTACAGGTCTTTTCACCGCATATGGATTAGAACTATAATTGTCCATGACCGGCTTGTCAATGCGGACGTTCCATACTTTGGCCATGGCCATTGCATCAGAATCATGAGAACAGATGTATATACCGGCAAGAACTTCAGTTTTCATTTCCATTTTCTCTGAGGCCACCAACTGAAGAGGTTCTCCGGGATGTGCCATTTTCATTGTCAATGTATTGCCAATACGCTGCATCTGTATTGTTTGCCTTCCTTTCCCTTTTTTGGCAAAGAATCTTTCTTCCTCAGGATCGCGCATGAACATGCCTTTGAAAGGCCTCCACTGAAGCAGGCAAAGCCCGTCGTAATGTTTAACGGCATTCCAGCTTGCAGCACCTTCGTCTGCCGATTCTCTTACCATCCATCCGATCTTGCAGTGGGCATTTGCATTGATCATATATTCTGAGAATTCAAAGTCTGCAGTAATGATAAAATCACCGCTGATTTTATTGTACAGATAGTGAAATTCATCCCGGTTGAACCAGATATTGGACCCGGCACCAGCGATGGAGTATACCTGCACTTTCTCATCAAAGCTCGCCGTCCCTGTTTTTTTAGGGTGGCCAATGTCTTCATTATATTGAAAGATTCCAACAGGCGACTGTGCGAAAGAGCTTATTGCAAGCGTACAAAGAAGAAAAAGTAATGCTTGTTTCATAATATTCAGTGAATTTCTGTCTTAATACAATTGATATTTAGTTATTAGATTTATACTACATTAAACCACTTATTGCACATTCTCCGAATCATCTTTTCATTACGCGATAAGCTTTACCAGAGCGTCCAAATAGTATTTAGTTGCTACCAGGTTCCGCCCGGCGAAAACAGAAAATCTGTTTGACTGTCAATGTCGTATAGCCATTGATAACCTTTTGTTTCCTTTTTGCAAAAAGGTTCTAACAGAGAAACCATGTGTTCAT
This sequence comes from Mariniphaga sp., assembly GCA_025355585.1. Taxonomy (GTDB): domain Bacteria; phylum Bacteroidota; class Bacteroidia; order Bacteroidales; family Prolixibacteraceae; genus JAAFHB01. The sequence goes on from JANXZJ010000006.1 coordinate 6,101, forward strand.
AACCTTCGCTTGTCAGGTCACAGAAAAATTTCTGTTTTCCGGTTCTTACAATTCCGGTGTCTTCGTCTGAAATGCGAAGTATCAGGTTACAATTACGCGCCTGAATAAAGTCAACTGTTGACAAATCAAGTGGTTTTTTGTTAATGACAATGGTCTGCTTAATTAACTGCTGAAATTTATTGGCTTGCGAACTGTCAAAGTCATATAACCTTACGATGTTGTCTCCGAATTCATTTATTTTATCAATATAGTCCAGTTGCATTTTAAATGTTTGTCTGTGTTATTATTACCAGTATTGCTTTAATTATTCACCATTTTCAAAGCGGCATCTCCATAGCGGTCTCCGGTATTCGGATATTTTGTGATAATACTTTCAATTTCAATGATCTCATCCTTACTAAGGTTAATGTTGACGGCATTGGCATTTTGTTCCAGGTATTTTCTCTTTTTTGTTCCCGGAATCGGAATGATGTTTTGTCCTTTATCTAAAACCCAGGCCAATGCTAATTGAGCAGTGGTAATATTTTTTCCATCTGCACATTCTTTAAGCGCTCTTGTTAAGTGAAGATTGTTGACAAGATGCTCTCCCTGGAATCGAGGTAAACTTCGCCTTGAGTCAGACACACTGACTTTTTCAAAATTTTCAAAGTCATCCGTAAACATACCTCTTCCTAAGGGAGAAAAAGGTATCAGACTAATTCCAAGTTCATTTACAACAGGTAATATTTCTTTTTCTATATCCCGTGAAAGTAAGGAGTATTCGCTTTGTAATGCTGAAATCGGATGAATCGAGTTTGCTTTTCGAATTGATTTTACAGATGCTTCTGAAAGTCCTATGTATCTGACTTTACCTTCCTTCACCAGTTCCGCCATAGCACTTACAGTTTCTTCGATGGGTACATTGGGGTCAACCCGATGCGCATAATACAAATCAATACAATCAATATTTAACCGCTTTAAGCTTTGCTCAACCGCTTTTCTCATCCATTCCGAAGATCCATCAAACCGGGTATTAAAATTTCCTCCTGCTTCATCGTAACGAAAACCAAACTTTGTGGCAATAAAAACTTTGTCCCTGTTTTCCTTCAACACTTTGGCAATTAACTTTTCGTTTTCTCCCTTTCCATAAAAGTCAGCTGTATCCCAAAAATTGATGCCTAAATCCAATGCTTTGTATAAGGTGGAAATGCTTTCAATATCATCTTTCTCTCCATAAGCATGTGACATTCCCATGCATCCTAATCCAATGGACGAAATCTTTTCATTTGTTTTTCCTAAAGTTCTGTATTTCATAATTCAGATATATTACGACAGATATTGAATTTTGGAATGCCACCGTTAACTTGTCGACGTTTCCCCGCCGGGATGATCCTCCTGATTTCCCTTGCTATTCTCCTGCTCAAATATACATATTTCTGCCGGTCGATCAGAATCAAACATATTCAACGAAAGGGAGGTCCTGTAATAATATTTTGATCTCTGGCTGATCAGTTTTCGCAATTAATTCCAGATCAGCTCATTTCAATTCTGGTTTAAATTCAATTCCTAACAATCAACGTTCTCCTTAATTTGAGGAGCGCAGCAGTTTTTCTTTCATCGATTTGGATTTGCAGAATAGTATATGCAATCAGGTCTGATTCACCATATGGTTTTACAAGCTCATTTTTTGAGCCTGTGTTAGTTTGGGGTTCAATCTGTACAGGAGTCGATTAAATAGTTAAAATTATTCTGATTTCGCCAATGACTTTTTCTGTTTATGATTTATAGAAGTAGCCGTGTGAAATGAGCATGGCACAAAACCGCAAAAAGAGATGAATCGAAGATCGGCGTAGTCAATAAACTCATGCGAGTTCCATGAGCGGGTACCTGGATTGCAAGGAATTATACTCTTTGATCCAAAAGAAATATGGTAACTTAACAGTAAAATATGCGAATGAAAAGACATCGCGACTTTTAGCACGAAGACATAATTATTTGTCACTTAGTACAGGTTTCGCCATTTATAAGATCCCGTTACCCAAGTAAACAGAGCTTTGTGAAAATACTGTTTTGAAATGGTGGTTTGTCAACAGAATTTAAAGTCATGTTCCGGACTTCGTTGGTTACCTTCCAATTCTCTTTTGGATTTTTTAGCCTTTGGGGAAGCTTGCGTTGATTCTCTTTCAGGTCCTTCCTTTTTGGAAACATTGAGGGTATAGTCGTAACCAAAATTATTCACATGTTTCGTTTTATCCACTTCGGTTGTGGCGTAAATTATTGTAATTCAATTCTTACGGATCTTCCAGACGGCATGTTAATTTTGCAATGCGAAGACCATTACCTTGCCTCTTTTTCTGATGAAAAAATTCTTTTGGGACAATTACTATTCATGCCAATAATAATGATTTACCGAAAATCGTAGTTCAAGGGCATTTTCAACTTGCTTTCAAGATTAGGCACGCTTAATGGGCCATTTCACTGTTTTGCAGAAGGTTATATAGCATTTCATGTGAACGGAATAATTGTATTTTTACAGTTCCTAACGGCAGATTTAGTTCTTTAGCAATTTCCGCATAGGAATATTCCTTAAAATAACGCATTTCAATTAATGCGCGATAACGTGGTTTAAGTGTGGATACTGATTTTCGTAAGATAATTGCATTTTGCGACTTAATTAAAAACTCTTCAGGATTATCCGTGTTGGACTTTGCTGAAAGTACAACTTTTTTTACCTCTACATTATCTCCCTGAGTAGAGCGCTCAATTGGAACAGTTACTACTCTTTTCTTTCGAAGGTGATCGATTGCACAATTGGAGGCAATACGGAACAGCCAGGTGCTGAAAGCAAATTGTGGCTCATAGAGATTGATATTTGCAAATGCTTTTCCAAAAGCCTCCATAGCAAGCTCTTCTGCATCCAATTTATTATTAACCATTTTAAGAATCATATAATAAATTGAATTCCTATAGTGATTAAGGAGTTGTGTAAACGCTTTTTCGACGCCTGCTTTGGCTGACATAACCAATTCCACATCTCGCAGCGCACTTTCCGATAGTTTTGGGTTAATTTCCATGTTTTTTAAGTTTAATAATTGGTTAGTATATTTAATTCTTATTTGATGTCCAATCTGAAATATTTAGGCGACAGTCAATTTTATCGCCTTTTCTATTTATCCTACAATCATTACAATTTACTGTTCTGGTCATTGACAATGAATCCATATGCATGCAATTTTCTTTGTTGTAAGGACATATGAACCCTGTGGGGTTTACTCTTTCATTCAGGATTGCCGTTTTATGCTGTTGAAAATAAGTAATTATCATAGCTATTAAATAAAATAAAAAATTAATAATTCAAAAATAGACGAACATGAACTATGCAATCGGAGTATAAACGGTTATTTCCGATTACAATCGATTGTAATCGGTTATATATGGATAAAATCAGGTAAACGTTTTAAGTAAAGTGATTTCAACATCCAGAATTAAACCTGCTTTCAATGTAATACTATACGAACATACATTTCTCTATTTTGTTGTAATTCTAATCTATAGTCCTTCGGTATCTGAAAAATGCATCTAAATTTTGCGTAATAAACAGGGATGTGCTCAATTAAAGCGGCGACAAAAAAACGTGAAAAACAAGACTTTTTATCCTGTTTTGGAAAGGAGGATCATATCCTTCTTTTGCAACATGTTCCAATTTTTTTTTGGATTTCCATGCCTCTGGGGACACATTTTTTGACTCTCTTATAGCTTTTTCCTTTTTTTGGGGGGGAAACGCAGAGGGTGTAGTCGCGGACGAAATTATTGGACTGTTTCATTTTTGGCAATTCAAATGTGACGTAACTGACGCTGCCGCATTCGTAACTTAATTTTTCAAGATCTTCCATGTGACAGATGATTTTGCAATACTGATTTTTAGAACAAATTATTTCGAGTTACCAGCGGACCGTGTAGAGGCTGCTAAAAAGCGGGTAATACCTGACTGAAGAATAGCGAAGGAAGATATGCTGTATAAGTTTATGATTGATTGGACCTGTACCCTGAATGACGGCCAATTTCGCATAGAATTTTGTAAAAATCTCTTCCCATCAGGAATTTGAGATTTGCGGTCGGAATACAATCAGAAGTGACAACGCAAAACGGTACAGTTTAGATGATCAGTTCGGTGCAGGATGTGACCTCATATTGTCACTTGGTGGAAAATGTTCGAAATCCGGAGTGATACAAATACAACTTCCAAATAGATTGTAAAGCCATAACAAACTAAAGCTAAAATGATTATAATTCCGGAATCGGAACATTGTAAGAGATGCTATCCTCAGAAAAGTCAAAAAGTTTTGATGTCTTTTCCGGAACATTTAGGGAAAACTAATAATGCCAAATAGGGCGTTCTTTGCGGACTCATGATTTTTTTTAAGGTGCATGTTAAGAAAAAGCCAATTCATTGTTTAAAGGTCAATTATTCGTTATAAGTTTTCAAAGATTTCCAATAATCTTGTTCAATTCCTCTTCTGATTTACCAAGTTTGATTTTAAGTTTTCCAAAGATCTCTCCATTCTCGCCCTCTTCAAAAATTCGTTCATTGTCTGTTAAAACTGCTATTTTCTGTTTGAGCTCATCTTTTTGCTCCTTCCAGTTCCCTTTTTCTATTGTCATGTCCATTTTTTTATTCTAATAGTGTGCTGAGATCCAACATTGCAAAATTGAGTTACAAACGATCGTAATTTGTTACATAATTTCGATTAAAACTTACATAATTCACACTTTTAAAATTACACTTATCTGCTGTATTTATTATATTGTGCTGTGGATTTGGCAATTAAAACAATCCAGTAAAATTCGTTAATTATTTAGTTAAATATTATCTGATGCCTGAATTACGACTGGTTTTTCTTCTTACTTCGTACGGTTGATGATCCTTTTTTAGAAGTACCCCTTCCCTATTTTATAGTAAATGCAAGGGTTACCAATACAATCATACTGATCTCTATCATGAATACCTGGAAGAAACTGCTATGATCATTAATTTGGTTAAAAATTACAGGACAATATCTCCATAGAATACTTATAAAGAAAGCATTACGTGAATGCTGAAGTCTAAGCTCATGTGAATTTCGATTATGCAAGACGAATTAAAGAGGTATAAATTAATTGGAGCGAAAACAGGAAGCTCTTAATTCAGGATGCCTATTGGCAATGCATTTCAGGGACGGCCAATTTCAGTTTTTCCTTTTTTAATACACCGTTCTGAGTAATGAAAATCCATCAGTTGTCAATGAGAATAGTAACATCACCTGGATTAACATCAATCGACCATCATTTGTATTGTGTTACAGGATCATTAAATGACAAATAAAAATGGAAAAGATATTCTGTTTGTATTTTAATTCATTAAACTAAGAGACTGTTTAAATTTGAATAAATACGAATAAAACATTGACTATCAGTTGTTTAAATGAGCAAAATTCACTATCTTAGTGGTTTCCAAACTATTAAGAACACATGAAGCATTATTCATCAAACGTTACCGATAGCCAATGGATGCTATTACAAGGCATTTTAA
>JANXZJ010000156.1 GCA_025355585.1 Mariniphaga sp.
GTCACATTTAAATCGGCAACTTTAGATCTTCCATCTGTTAGACTAATTGCTCAATTCAAAACCTTAAAAAGTTCGACACAAATTGATTTTCTAGCAAACACCACAAAAGGGTTAGATCCAGGTTTCGATGCCGGGATGTTAAAGGCGAATAAAAATTTTGCACTTTATTCAAGACTAATTGAGGATATTGGAGTTGATTTCTGCCTGCAAAGTCTTCCTGATCAAAATTTCGATCAGTATGTGATTCCAATTGGAATCGACTTTAAAGCAGGTGGAGATATTACCTTTACAGCAGAAACAATTAATTTGCCTTCGGGATGTCAGGCTTTACTTGAAGATCGTTTAACCAAACGTTATACAAGACTTGATCTGAAAGATGCAAAATACACAACAACTGTGAGTGCCAATACAAAAGGAACAGGCAGGTTCTTTCTGCATACTTCCGATGTGATCAGCGGTGATCAGCCAATCGGAAAAGAACCATTTAAAATCAGTAAAATTGGTAAGACTTTATATATCAACGGTGAGGTAAGCGAAAAGGCTAATTTCTTTGTTTATTCTGTGAATGGTAAACAACTGGCTAATTTTAAGGCAGAAAGCCAGGTTCAGAACCAGTTCGACGCCTCGGGATTTCCAGCCGGTGTCTATATTTTGACCTGTGAAGATCAAAATCAAAAAAAATCAACTAAGTTTGTAATCGAAAATTAATAGGAACAATCATGAAAACAGAGGATTGCTCAAAAGAAAATATAGATATTTGCCAACCTGAAAGTAGTGAGAAGCAGATGAGCAGGCGTGAAGCTCTGAATAAAGTAGCACTGACTGCCTTATCCACAGCAACTATGATGGTATTACTAAAAAGCCAGCCTGCAAAGGCACAATCAGCACGTCCAATGGCACCTACGGCGATGCCCAAGCCTCCGGAATCGACCTGGCAACGCACGACTCGTTCATAGCTAAAAAATATAGTATTTCTTTTTGAAAAAAGCCTTGCAGATTAAAACCTTGCAAGGCTTTTTCTTTGATACTTTATCGATTTCAATTTTATTTACCCTGTTGAATTTGATCCATCTTTATTCTAACCATTAACAATCTTACTTCGCGTAAAAATATTTACAAATTCTTTTGTAATTGTAAAATATTTAATATTTTTGTCATTGTGTAAAATTTAATACTGCAATTCATTCGTGCACGATAAGATATTTTACATGATTGGGATTTTAAACATCAAATGATACAAAATCAATTTGCAATAGATTTTTAGAATCGATTTTAATCAGGATAACTTTAATCAGCGTTTAATATGAAAACGACAAAAGGACAAACCGCAAAAAAGGACGAGAAATTGGTCAACAGGAGAGATGCCTTATCAAAAACAGGTTGTTTGGTGCTCTCTGCAGCTACGATGATGATTTTAATGAAAAGTCAGCCTGCAAAGGCCGCGTCATAATTTGAATATACACTTTGTCACTTCTTGTTAATTAAGAAGGTTGCCATCACACCTGGTACAAAGGATAAAAATATACTTATAAAAAATAAAGGGAGTAAAAGAGAATTGATAGGATTCTCTTTTACTCCCTTTTACATTGTCTGGATATTTGTTTGAGTGACCGGGTGACTGTTCAAACAATGAGCAGTCACCCGGTCACTTCGATTCTACCTAAAACAAGGTATTTATAAAATCGCGTTCAGGATCAGTCGGGAATTGCAAATCCTTTCCAAAACCTGGTTGCCTTTTAATCCATTGTCCGCGTGTAAAATCAGGAAAATCAACCAATGCACCACCACGGGCTACTGACATCTCCGAAAGGGCTGAAACAGCGCTCCAGGCTGCTGCATCGTAAGCATCCAACGGAACCGGCTTTTTATTACGCACGGCATCGTAAAAATCGTTGAGCATGATGAAATCCATCCCGCCATGGCCTGCTCCGGTTGCTTTTTCCCCTTTTTCGCGCCAGTACTGATGGTCGTATTTCTTCAGCCAGTCTTCAGCTTTGTCCCATACATGTGGTTTGCTTTTTCCTTCCACATAAATCTGCTCACCTGCATCCTGCCATTCGCCGCCGCCTTCGCCTTTCCAGAGACCGTTTGTTCCCTGTACGCGGAATCCCAATGAGTAGGGACGTGGCAAGTTTGTATCGTGTGTAACGATGATTGTTTCACCGTTGGCGCATTTAATCATCGAGGTGACAATATCGCCAAGATTGAAGTTAATATTGTGATAAGGATGATCTTTAGCAACATGATCATCAATAAACTTGCTTAATCCGCGGGCTTTGGTTGCCATCGCAGAAATTGTCAGGAAACGGTTACCACGGTTGATATCAAGGTAAACGCCAATCGGACCAAGTCCATGGGTAGGGTAGAGGTCGCCATTCCGTTTGACAGCATGCAAGCCACGCCACTGAGCCTCTGAATGAGCTTCTTTGCCAATTTTCAGTGTGTTGGTTTCCACATCAAATTTTACACCACGCAAATCGTGCTCATATCCGCAGCGACAATGAATCAACTCACCAAACTGATTGGTTCGTACCATATTGAGGATTGCCATTACATCACGCCGGTAACAGACATTCTCCATAATCATCACCTGGTTTCCGGTCTGCTCATGAACATTTACCAAATCCCAGCACTCCTCAATTGTATTTGCGGCTGATACTTCCACTCCAGTATAGGGAACTCCCGCTTTCATTGATGCAACGGCCATCGGAACATGCCATTCCCAGGGTGTTGCAATAATAACAGCATCAAGTTCTTCATTTTTAACCATATCTTCGTAGGAATGATCGCTTCCCGTATATGCCTTAGCGGCTTTCATTCCATTCTTAGCTATAATTTTCTGGACATTGTCGATCGCTTCCTGGTTAATATCGCATATTGCGACAACCTCGATACCCCCAACTGTTATTGAATCGTGCACATGGCCGCTACCACGACCGCCCAGACCAATAAATCCTACCCGTACAATATTCGGATCGTGTTTGGCCGATGCGGTGGTTTTATCTTTTTTTTGACCAAATGCTTCACTGCCTGTTAGTGCTATCCCGGCAATTCCCATTCCGGCTACCGTTCCCATTTTGACAAAATCCCTTCGGTTTGTTTTCATTTTTTTATTGATTAGTTTCTCCTTTTGCAAATTTGAAGATTCAAAACAAGAAAATAGAATGTTTGCATAACTTTGTGCCGTTTAATTTTAAAAAAATAAATCTATGAATCAAAAAAGTCTGGTGCGCCGGGCCGATCATGTTGTAACTTTCAGAAAATTTGGAAGAAAAGGGTATTCTGCCTTTCAAAGTATGCACAAAGCTGTGCGAATAGGATGTCTAAGCGTTTCCTATTTACTTTGCGCAATTCCTTCTAATGCTGAAAGAAATTTAATGGTCATCGGACATGACACGATCAATTCAATGAAAACCATTGAAATTGAACCGATTGTTGTCAGCGCACAGCGAGCTCCTGTTGCCTTTTCGCAGGTAGCGCGTATTGTCAAAGTGATCGGAAAGGAAGAGATTCAATCAGCGCCTGTTCAAAGTTTGCAGGACTTGCTCGAGTATTCATTAAATGTCGATGTCAGGCAACGTGGTAATTATGGCGTGCAGGCCGACATCAGTATTCGCGGAGGATCATTTGATCAGGTACTTATCCTCCTGAACGGAATTAATATCAACGACCCCCAGACCGGCCACCACTCCCTCAATCTCCCGGTTAGTTTCGATGCCATCGAACGGATCGAAATTCTTGAAGGTCCGGCATCCCGCATTTACGGACCAAATGCTTTCAGTGGCGCCATCAACATCATTACAGGTACATCCGACAAGTCAAATCTTAAAGCGCGCGTCAGTGGCGGACAGAATAGCTTTTATGATACAGGGCTTTCCGGAACTTTTGTCTCGGGAAAGTTGACAAATTTTGTCTCTGCTGATCACCGGAGTTCTGATGGATACATCAAAAACACCGATTTCAAGCTTACGGATGCCTTTTACCAGGGAAAGCTATCAACAAAAGCGGGCGATCTGGAATGGCAAGCAGGGCATACCGACAGAAGTTTTGGTGCAAACAGCTTTTATACACCGGCGTATCCCGATCAATATGAACAGGTAAAAACAAATTTCGCCTCCGTCAAAATGGAAACAGGCGAAATTATTCATTTTACGCCTTCGGTTTACTGGCGGCGAAATCAGGATCGATTTGAGCTTTTCAGGTATCCCGAATCAACTCCATCGTGGTACGTAGGTCATAATTATCACCTTACGGACGTATACGGAACCAATTTAAATGCATGGTTCGCCACCAAATTTGGAAAAACGGCATTTGGAGCCGATTTTCGAAGTGAGAATATATGGAGTACAGTATTAGGAAAACCTATGGATATCCCAATACCAGTTCCCGGCGAAAGCGGAAAAATGTTTAACAAATCGGATACCCGAACAAATTTCAGTTTGTTTGCAGAACACTCTATTTACCTTCAGCGGTTTACCGCATCGGCTGGTGTTATGGCCAATTGGAATTCTGATCTGGGACAAGCGTGGAATTTCTATCCGGGAATCGACTTGAGCTGGAGTATTTCAAATGCTGTAAAATGGTATGCATCAATAAATTCTTCGCTTCGGTTACCAACTTTTACCGACTTGTATTATTCAAGCCCCACCAATATTGGAAATCCTTCGCTTAAACCCGAAAAAGCAGTTGCATACGAATCTGGTTTTAAATATCAGTTTAAAGGGGTTGACGGACATATCGCTTATTTCCACCGGAGTGGAAAAGATATGATCGATTGGATCAAAAAACCGGATGAAAGCATATGGTATGCTCAGAATATCACAAAATTAAATACGGATGGTCTTGAATTTTCAACAAGCATCAATCCTCAAAGGCTCTTTGATAAGAAGTTTTTTATCAAATCGATCAATCTCTCCTGGTCGTGGCTGACACAAAGTAAACAATCTGGTAATTTTTCATCAAAGTATGTACTTGATTTTCTGAATCATAAAATCGATCTTGGTTTGTCCCATTCTTTAATCAGGAATGTTGGTGTCAACTGGCAGATTTCCTACCAGGACAGAAACGGAACTTACACCATCTGGGAAGGTTCCAAATATGGAAATGAGGTCGCATACAAACCTTTCGTATTAGTCGACAGCAGGTTACACTGGACGAAAAAGAATACAAATGTTTACCTTGAAGCTTCGAATCTTTTGGATAAAACCTATTACGATTTTGGAAATATTGCCCAGCCGGGACGATCATTAAGGATTGGCATCATCCATCAATTCAATTTGTAATAGATAAAAGGGAATGAGAAAAGTCTCATTCCACTTTTATTTATTGTCAACGGTGGAAAAATTGCTACCTTCGCATTACTAAAAATAAAGGTAGATCATATGTTGAAAGGAATTTTAGCCATTACCGGGCAACCCGGACTTTATAAAGTAATTTCGGAAGGTAAAAACAATGTGGTGATTGAATCATTGCTAACTGGTAAGAAATCAACAGCTTACGCTGATGCCAAAATGAGTACGCTCGAAGATATCGCCATTTATACATTGACGGAAGACATTCCATTAAAGAAAATATTCCGTATAATTTCAGAAAAAGAAAATGGTGGACAGGCGATCGATGTGAAATCGTCGCCGGATGAACTCAAAAAATATTTCGAATTAATCCTGCCTGACTACGATAAAAGTCGGGTATATGGTTCAGATGTAAAAAAAGTCATATCCTGGTATAATTTATTAAATGAAAAAGGATTGCTCGTTTTTGAGGACGAGAAGCCCGTAGAAGAAGTATCAACGGATGACAAAGCTGTTTCCGAAGAAGCGAAGTAGTACGAAAGGAGAGAGGAAGTGAAAGAGAAATTCACAACATACCTCAAAAATATATTAAAAGAGAGCGGAAATCTGATGATTTCCGCTCTCTTTGTTATTGCGATATTCTAATTGATTTGATCAAATAGACTAATTCAATTTACTGTCAATTAAATTTTTAAGTTCGGTGAAATGAATTTCTTCAAATCCTTGTGAAAGGTAGATGATTTTTCCGTTTTCATCAATCAAAAAGCTTCGGGGAATACCTTCGGAAGCAAATAACCCGAAAACTTTTCTTTTGAGATCGGGAAGCAGCGGAAAGCTGAAGTTCAGATCCTTTCCAAATTTAAGAACCTCATCCCATGATTGTTCGCGGCCGAACGTGAGCATCGCGAATTTGGGATTGTCTTTATGTTTGTTCCAGATCTGATCCTGAACCAATGGCAACTCCTTTCGACAAGGCGCACACCAGGTAGCAAAGAAATTAATCAGCACAATTTTCCCTTTATATTCATTTATTGAGACTACCTTTCCTTTCGAAATTTCAAACTTAAATGAAGGAATAGTCTGATCTTTAAGTAACAATGTAGCCTTGTCAGGTGTGGTGCCCGCTTGTCCGAAAACTAAGTTCGCGGCAAATATTAAGACAATAAAAAGTAATAGCTTCGTTTTTGTCATGTGAATAAATGATTTAGAAGTATAACCTTAGCTTTTCTCTGCAATGAAACGCCCGATATTATTTTTGATTCTCAAACTGGCGTTGTCAACATCTCCCTTGACAAATTTATCACCGGTAATATTCTCAAAAAGTTCGATATACCTCTCAGAAATCTGATTAACAAGATCATTGGTCATTTCGGGTACCACTTGTCCTTCAAGACCCTGAAAACCATTTTCGATGAGCCACTGACGGACAAACTCTTTCGACAATTGCTTTTGGAGTTCTCCTTTTGCCAAACGATCTTCGTACCCTTCAGCATAAAAATAGCGCGATGAATCAGGTGTGTGAATCTCATCAATCAGGTAAATCCTGCCATCTTTTTTTCCAAATTCATATTTCGTATCCACAAGGATTAATCCCTTTTCAGCTGCCATTTCGGTCCCACGCTGAAACAGCGAATGGGTGTATTTTTCAAGCATCTCATATTCTTCGGCAGATACAAGTTCTTGTTTAATAATCTCTTCGCGCGAAATATCTTCATCGTGTCCTTCGGAAGCCTTGGTGGTCGGCGTAATGATTGGTGTTGGAAATTTTTGGCTCTCTTTCATATCTTCTGGCATGGGAACCCCGCATAGCAATCTTTTTCCATCGCGATACTGGCGCCAGGCGTGGCCCGTGAGATAACCACGTATGACCATCTCTACTTTAAAGGGCTCGCACAAATGACCGACTGTAACCATTGGATCGGGAGTCGCAATTTTCCAGTTGGGAACAATGTCGGCAGTTGCATCGAGAAATTTAGCAGCTATCTGATTAAGAACCTGCCCCTTAAACGGAATACCCTTAGGTAAAACAACATCAAAGGCCGAGATCCGGTCCGAAACGACCATAACCAGGTATTCATCGTTGATATTGTAAACATCTCTTACTTTCCCCTTGTAGAAACTCTTCTGTCCGGGAAACGAAAAATTGGTTGAAACTATTGCATTGCTCATTTAATCTGTATTTTAAAGGTTACTAATAATCTTCGTTGTGCAGGATATTGTACCGATCGTAGGCATCAACAATCTCCCTGACTAATTTATGTCGTACGATATCACTTTTATCGAAATGAATCGTGGAAATCCCTTCTACGCCATTCAGAATTTTTAAAGCTAAAATTAATCCGGAATGGAGTTTGCGCGGCAAATCGATTTGTGTGATATCGCCTGTAATGATATACTTAGTATTCAGTCCCATACGGGTCAGAAACATTTTTAACTGCGGAATTGTCGTATTTTGTGCTTCATCAAGAATTACAAAGGCATTACTAAGTGTTCTTCCGCGCATAAACGCCAGCGGAGCGATCTGAATAATACCGTCTTTCAGGTATTCTTCCAGCTTCTTTGGAGGCATCATATCCAACAATGCATCGTAAATAGGTTGAAGATAGGGATCTATTTTCTCCTTGAGATCACCCGGTAAAAAACCCAGATTTTCGCCTGCTTCAACAGCAGGCCGGCTAAGGATAATCCGTTTAATTTGCCTGTTCTTTAATGCACTAATTGCTAATGCAATAGCTACATATGTTTTACCTGTTCCTGCAGGGCCTATTGCAAATACCAGATCATCTTTTTTACAGGCTTCTACCAATTTTTGTTGATTGGCAGTTCGGGGTCTGATCGGTTTTCCTGTGTTTCCATATAGAAGAACATCACTGTTGTTTTGAAGACTCTGATCGACAGAACTAATATCATCTGTCATAATTTGATGAATCGTCTCGTCAGAGAGTGCGTTAAAATGGTAGTAATGCTCAATGATCAACTGGAATTTCCGGATAAAATCGCCTACTTCATTTTCTTCACCCTTTACTTTGATGGTCATGCCTCTGGCAACAACCAATACCTTGGGACATAACGATCTGATCAACTCCATTTTGGAATTTCTGACACCGTAAAATTCTGTGGGTTCGATCCCCTCGAGCTGAAAACTATGTTCGATCATATCTGCCTTTTTAAGGTCTTACAAAATAAACACTTTTTCGCAACCATTTTCTTACCTTCGTCGCAATAAAAACGATTAACAAGTGAATACGAGAAAAGATCAAATGGCGTCGTTTGAGCGACTGCTGGATATAATGGATGAATTGCGTGAGAAATGTCCGTGGGATCAGAAACAGACCTTTGAATCGTTGCGAAAGCTAACTATTGAGGAAGTTTACGAATTGGGTGACGCAATTCTCCGCAGCGAATTACAGGAGATAAAAAAGGAGCTTGGAGATATACTTCTACATGTTGTTTTTTACGCGAAAATTGGCTCCGAACTAAATAGTTTTGATATTGGAGATGTTATCAATAACCTGACAGAGAAATTAATATATCGTCACCCTCATGTGTTTGGCGAAACAGAAGTCAGGAATGCCAGGGAAGTTGAAGAGAACTGGGAAGCTTTAAAGTTAAAAGAGAAGGGCAGGGGCAAACGTGTACTCGAAGGGGTACCAGCATCGCTTCCGGCACTAGTAAAAGCCAACAGGATACAGGAAAAGGCGAGGGGAATGGGCTTTGACTGGGAAAAAAAGGAGCAGGTCTGGGACAAAGTGAAAGAGGAACTCAATGAATTTGAGGCTGAGATTCGGGCAAATGACCAAAACAAAATGGAGAATGAATTAGGAGACCTTATTTTTTCGATTGTAAATGTTGCCCGATTATACGAAATCGATCCTGAGAGCGCGCTTGAACGAACTAACCAGAAGTTTATCCGACGATTCAATTATCTCGAAGAACAAACGCTATTAAAAGGGCGTTCTCTTCATTCAATGAGTCTGGCGGAGATGGACGTTTATTGGGAAGAGGCAAAAAAGGGTGAGAAGAAATAATCCTTAAAGAAAAAAGCGGCTATTCGCCGCTTTTTTCTTCTTGTAATGGTAGATTAACTTTGGGAATAATAGAGACTACTATTTTCTCTTTCGTTTCATCCAGATCGATGGTGATTGTATCGCCTTCGCTGATATCGTTACCGATAATTGCTTCAGCCATTTCATCTTCAAGGTATTTTTGAATGGCCCTTTTTAAAGGCCTGGCTCCAAATTGAGGATCGAAACCTTTGTCGGCAATAAAGTTTTTGGCTTGCTCTGTGATGACAAGCTTGTATTTAAGCGTTTCTACGCGTTCGTACAATCCTTTAAGCTCAATATCAATAATTTGCTCGATATGAACCTTTTCGAGCGGATTAAATATTACCACATCATCAACCCTGTTAAGAAATTCAGGCGCAAAAGCACGTTTTAATGCCTTTTGTATTACAAATTTGGCATGATCATTCTCTTCATCGGCGGTTTTCCTTGTTGAAAAGCCTACACCCTGACCAAAATCTTTCAGCTGCCTGGTCCCAATATTTGAAGTCATGATCACAATTGTATTGCGGAAATCAATTTTCCGTCCCAAACTGTCAGTGAGCCGACCTTCGTCCATTACCTGAAGCAGGATATTGAAAACGTCGGGATGCGCTTTTTCTATTTCATCAAGTAAAATAACTGCATAGGGTTTACGGCGAACCTTTTCGGTCAGCTGTCCGCCTTCTTCGTATCCAACATATCCCGGAGGCGCTCCGACAAGTCGCGAAACAGAGAATTTCTCCATGTATTCACTCATATCAACACGAATAAGCGCATCGGTTGTGTCAAACAGATATTGTGCCAACACTTTGGCCAGCTGTGTTTTTCCAACCCCCGTAGGTCCAAGAAAAATAAATGATCCGATTGGTTTATTAGGGTCTTTCAGACCGGCACGGTTGCGCTGTATTGCTTTTGTAATTTTCAGTACTGCATCGTCCTGTCCAATGATGTTCTTTTTCATATCATTGTACATATTCTGCAATCGTTTGCCTTCAGCCTGGGCAATTCTTTGAACAGGAATACCGGACATCATGGCGACTATATCTGCAACTTGCTCTTCACCAACAATTTCGCGGTGATTCTCAAGTTCTTTCTCCCAAACCTCTTTCTCCTTTTCCAACAGCGTCAAAAGATTTTTCTCTTTATCACGGAAGCTCGCAGCCAGTTCGAAGTTTTGACTTTTTACAGCCTGAATTTTCTCAACTCTGGATTCCTCGATACGCTCTTCAAGTTTAATAATCCGTTCCGGAACAGTAATATTCGTAATATGAACCCTTGATCCGGCTTCATCGAGCGCATCAATTGCTTTATCAGGCAAATGACGATCTGATATATATCTTGTTGTAAGCCTTACACATGCTTCAATGGCTTCATCTGTGTAGGTAACATTGTGATGATCTTCGTATCGTTCCTTAATATTGTGTAGTATTTCGATGGTCTCTTCAACCGATGTTGGTTCTACCATCACTTTCTGAAACCGCCTTTCAAGTGCACCATCTTTTTCGATGTGCTGACGAAATTCATCAAGCGTGGTTGCTCCGATACATTGAATATCACCACGGGCAAGTGCAGGCTTTAGCATATTTGCTGCATCAAGTGAACCCGTTGCGCCTCCTGCACCGACAATTGTGTGAATCTCATCTATAAAAAGAATGATATTATCGACCTTGGCCAACTCATTTAAGATCGCTTTCATTCGCTCTTCAAATTGCCCGCGGTATTTGGTTCCTGCCACAATTGACGCGAGATCCAGACTAATAACACGTTTGTCGAATAATACCCTGGAAACTTTTCGTTGGGATATTCGCAAAGCCAGTCCCTCTACAATAGCCGATTTACCGACACCTGGTTCTCCAATCAGCACTGGATTGTTCTTTTTACGCCGACTAAGGATCTGAGCAATACGCTGAATCTCTTTTTCTCTTCCGACAATTGGATCCAGACTTCCTTCAATGGCTGCTTTTGTAATATCGATTCCAAAATTATCAAGTACCGGTGTATCCGTTTTGGGAGCGGAAGTGCCTTTTGAACCTGATGCGCCGCCGCCAGTACCGCTACTTTTGCCAAACATATCTTCACCTTCATCACTGTCCTCAGGAAAATCGGATTTGCTTTCAATCCTTGTCAATTCCTCTATCTGAGATTTAACAGCCTCGTATCCACTATTATAATGCTTAAAAATTGCACTTACCAGACTGTCTTTTTCTTTTAGGATTGCTAATAGCAGATGACCTGTATTAACTGTACTTTCATTCATGGCCCTCGCTTCGAGAAAGACGAATTTAAGTGCTTTTTCGGTATTTTTAAGTAAAGGAATATTGGCCTCCAATTGAAGCGAACTATCTTTACGCAACTGTATTTCAAGGTCTTTTCGCATCTTCATGAAATCAAGATGTAATTTATTCATTACATCAATTGCAATGCCTTCACCATCTCGGATAATGCCAAGAAAAATATGCTCAGTGCCTATATGGTCATTCCCTAATCTGATGGCTTCCTCACGGCTATAAGAAAGTACATCTTTTATACGGGGAGAGAATTTTGAATCCATAATATATAAATGTCTGATGTTTCTAATGTACAAATTTTATTTAAGCGACTAAATTACTTAATAATTCACTATAAATTACAAACTACGAAAGAACTTTATTTTTACCAACCCCGGATTTTTAAAATATATCGTTCTCATATTTAATGAATTAATAGATGATTATTTATTTTATCATAAATTGAAAATTTCACGGTAACTTTTTGTTTGTCATTTAATTTCGTTTTAAAACTTGCTTTGTATTTTGAAGCATTATAAAAACAACAATTTTTTATACCAGTATGTTTAAAATTACTATTTTTGTGTGACTTTTTATATTTAAATAAATACAAATAAGACATATATGTCTGATTTAGAAAGAATTATACAGATTAATATTGACGAGCAAATGAAATCGGCCTACATCGACTATTCGATGTCAGTGATCGTATCAAGGGCTTTGCCAGATGTCCGCGACGGACTTAAACCCGTGCATCGCAGGGTTTTATTTGGAATGAGTGAATTAGGAAGCGCATCGAATAAGCCTTATAAGAAATCGGCCAGAATAGTGGGAGAGGTGCTTGGAAAGTTTCACCCGCATGGTGATTCATCTGTCTATTTTGCGATGGTAAGGATGGCCCAGGAGTGGTCGCTTCGTTACCCGCTGATTGACGGTCAGGGTAACTTTGGATCAGTCGACGGTGACAGTCCCGCGGCAATGCGTTATACCGAAGCCCGTTTAAAAAAACTGGCTGAAGAAGCTTTGGCAGATTTAGACAAAAACACTGTTGATTTTCGTCCCAATTTTGATGAGACGCTACAGGAGCCTACAGTTTTACCTACAAAATTTCCAATGCTCCTTGTAAATGGTGCTTCGGGAATTGCTGTAGGTATGGCAACAAACATGGCCCCTCACAATCTTTCAGATTCAATTGACGCCATCATCGCTTATATCGACAATAATGATATAGAGATGAGCGAATTGATTGACATCGTTAAAGCTCCCGATTTTCCTACCGGCGGAATTATTTATGGTTATGCCGGTGTAAAGGAGGCTTTTGAAACCGGAAGAGGACGAATTGTTGTCAGAGGTAAAGCTGAGATTGAAGCGGTTGAACACGGACGTGAAAAACTTGTAATCACCGAGATCCCTTACATGGTCAATAAGGCAGAATTGATTATCAAAATTGCAGAACTGGTCAATGAGAAAAAAATCGACGGGATTTCGAATGTGAATGACGAATCTGACCGGACTGGTATGCGGATTGTCGTTGATATCAAACGTGAAGACATGGCCAGCGTTGTTCTTAATAAGTTATATAAATTAACTCAATTACAGACAGCTTTTAACGTCAACAACATCGCGCTTGTGAAAGGACGCCCTCAGATGTTGAATCTCAAAGACTTGATTCATTATTTTGTTGAGCATCGTCACGAAGTGGTTATCAGACGAACACAATATGATCTTGAGCAATCGGAGAAAAAAGCCCATATATTAGAAGGACTGATTATAGCAATTGATCATCTTGACGCGGTTATCACATTAATCCGAAACGCCAAAACGCCTGAAGAGGCACGTGAAGGATTAATGTCAAACTTTGAATTGGATGAAATTCAGGCACGTGCAATATTAGATCTTCGTTTGCAAAGACTGACAGGACTCGAACGTGATAAAATCCATGCCGAATATGAAGACCTGTGTAAATACATTGACTATTTAAAAAACATTTTAGCCAACGAATCTGTCAGAATGGGTATTATCAAGGACGAGTTGCATGAGATCAAATCGTCATATGGTGATGCCAGGAGGACAGAAATAGTATATGCTTCAGAAGATTTTAATCCTGAGGATTTCTACGCAGATGAGGATATGGTGATCACAATATCCCATATGGGTTATATCAAGCGCACGCCACTTACTGAATTTAGGACACAGGCACGTGGTGGTACGGGTTCGAAAGGCTCGAGTACACGTGAAGAGGATTTCCTTGAACACATGTTTATTGCTACCATGCATAACACTTTGCTTCTTTTTACAGAAAAGGGCAAATGTTTTTGGCTCAAAGTTTACGAAATTCCCGAGGGAACAAAAGCTTCGAAAGGGCGCGCAATTCAGAACCTTTTAGGAATCGAAGCTGACGATCAGGTAAGAGCATATATTAATGTCACATCTCTGAAAGACGAGGCTTATATCAACAACAATTACATTATTCTTTGTACAAAGAAAGGTGTAATCAAGAAAACACCGCTTGAAGCCTATTCACGTCCAAGACAAAATGGAGTTAACGCAATAACAATCCGCGAAAATGACCAGTTGATTGAAGCACGACTTACAAACGGCGACAATGAAATTATGCTTGCGGTCAAGTCTGGAAAATCGATTCGATTCCATGAGAAACATGCCCGGGCTATTGGTCGTACTGCTTCCGGAGTAAGAGGCATTCGTCTCGAGGATGAGAACGACGAATTGGTTGGCATGATTTGTGTCCAGAACGATTCGGATGATATTCTGGTTGTGTCGGAACACGGATTTGGAAAGCGTTCTAAAATTGAGGATTACCGTATTACAAACCGTGGAGGTAAAGGAGTAAAAACCATCAATGTTACCGAAAAGACAGGAGCGCTTGTTGCAATCAAGAATGTTACTGATACTGACGATTTAATGATCATTACACAAGCTGGAGTTACCATCCGTGTACCTGTATCAAAAATCCGAATGACGGGACGTGCTGCTCAGGGAGTTAAGTTAATTAATCTTCGCGATGACGACTCAATTGCTTCGGTTGCAAGAGTTGAAATTGAAGAGGTAGATGAAATCGAACCTGATGGGACTGAACTTCCGGACGATATAGAACTTCCATCTGATGAAGAAGGGTCTGATAACGAACTCGATTAGTACCAAATAATGTATATTTAACCAATTTTTTTTGTATTTTCAGAAAAAATGATTCAATTTTGTAACAATTTAAAACACAAACATTTTTAAACATGAAGAAATTATTTTTCGCAGCTGTTCTTTTAGTAGCAAGCACCATGGTGTTTGCGCAAAAGGGCAAAGTTACAAGTGCTATATCTTACAAGGATGCCGGAAAGCTTGATAAAGCGTGGGAAACGATTAAAGAAACTTTGGATCCTGCTAATCCAAAAGCGGAGAAGACTGTTAACTGGTCTGGAACATGGCAGGCACGCGGAGAGATTATCGAAGCTATAATTTTATCGAAAGACGAGAACTACAAAAAACTGGTAGAAAATCCTGTAGATGAAGCTTACAAATCTTATATGAAAGCTATCGAACTTGACGAAAAAGGTGGCAGTCCAGCTTTGAAAATCAAGCTTTTAACATTTTCGAATACCCTGATCAATCAGGCGGTTGAAGCTTATCAGGCTAATGACTATGTAAAAGCAACTGATTATTTTGAGAAAAAACTGGCGATAGACCAAACTTCTCTATTTAAAACTGAGGCAACTATTGATACAGCTATCATGTACAATACCGGACTTGCTGCAATGAATGCTAAACAGTACCAAAAAGCAATTAAGTACTTTTCTGACTGCGCAAAATACGGTTATAACGGAGGTTCATCGTATGCACAAATGATAAGTGCTTATCAGTCGCTTGGCGATACCGTAAAGTCTGTTGAAATTATGAAACAGGCTTTTGAGAAATATCCCGATGACCAAAGCATTAATGTCCAACTGATTAATTACTATATTATGTCAGGACAACCAAATGAGGCCATCAGTTATCTTGATAAAGCGATTGCAAAAGAGAAAGAAAATTCTTCATTCTATTTGGCAAAAGGTGTTGCACTCGACAAACTTGGTCGTCAGGAAGAAGCTATAGCAGTCTACAAAAAAGCGATAGAGGTGAAAGCTGATAATGCTGACGCTTATTACAACATCGGTGTTATCTATTTTAATCGCGGTGTAAAACAATTCGATGTTGCCAATGCCGTTCCACCAAACGATCAGGTTCGATACGAAGCTGAAAAGAAAAAGGCAGACGATGAATTTGTAAAGGCAGTTCCATTTCTTGAAAAGGCAGTTGAATTCAACCCCAAAGATACGTATATCAGTGAACAGTTGAAAAACCTTTATTTCAGGTTAAAAATGATGGACAAATATGAAGCAATGAACAAAAAATAATCTGGTATTTCAGAATTAAAAGAGGGAGCACTTCCCTCTTTTTTTACAGTTTTAAAATATCATAATATTAGTTATAAGACAACTGTTTATTTGATTATTAGATAGTTAAGCTATTAAATACCGTGATTACATTTTGCCTGAAAGAGGTTTCAACATTTGCTTGAAACCTCTTTTCTTTTAAGAAATCACTCATTGCAACAAAAGAAAAAAACTTTTTGTGCAGAGAATTCTCGTGTATATTTTTTAAATAAGAAGTATGAAAAAAAATCTGCTTGTACCAGAATTCAAAGATGATCAGATTTTGATAGTTCCTGGAAATGGATATTTGCTTGAAAATGAGTCTACACAAGGTGCTCACAAGTAAATGGATGGAAGCTGCAAAATACCATACCTTTATTACAGATCGCAGTGATAATTTCGTAGCCTTCAAACCCAAAAGTGAACCTGAGCTGGTTTAGGGTTTAGATTACTATTGTATTAATTCTGTGATACTTAAACTTATTCCTCTTTTCAACAAAATGGCAAACTGTAACTGTCATCCGTTTTTTTGACGAGATGCAGAATCGTTTTACAATTTTTTTGCTTACCTATACATCAAGGTTTCGCGTCATATATGGAGTATAGTCTTTAATAATTGGCTTATAATCAAGATGGAATAACGGTGATGAAATAATAAAATCAGCAGTTGACCTATTAGATGCTGTTGGAATATTGTACAAGACAGCAATTCTTAGCAATGCTTTAACGTCAACATCATGAGGTTGTGGTTGCATTGGATCCCAAAAGAAAATCAGCAAGTTGACATTGCCTTCGCATATCATCGCACCAAGCTGCTGATCGCCACCTAAAGGACCCGATTTTAAAATAATGACTTGTGGAGGCATTGCATCATTTTCTTTACACTTCTGACTAATAGTATCTTCAACAAGTTTTCCGGTAGTGCCGGTACAAACAAGGGTATGCTGAGCTAATTCTTTCCAATTGTAGCCAACCCACTCTGCCATATCTTTTTTACGGTTATCGTGAGCCACAATGGCAATTGTCTTCTTTATTTTCATTCTCATATTATAATAATTTGGGGCAAAGATAAGTGTATGAAGATTTCCAATAAAATATAATTGATTATCAAAATATTAATATTTCATTAAAAATGACTTAAGTGTTAAGATTTTCTTGTATTTTGGATCGACTGCTACATTGTCGAAATGTTCAAGATTGTTGCTTGCAATAATTGATTGTGCCATTTCTGCATATTGATCAGATTCGTGATAGCTGCCCATATATTGCAATAATTCGGGTGAAGCTCTCCCTTCCCAACGCTTCTGTCTGAATCGTTTATATGATGATAATTTTGAAATCAATAAATAATAGTGCTCAACTGATTCTATTACTGAGCTATATGTTCTAAGGTATCGTTCATCATCCCCAGTTTGAAATTGTATCAGTGATCGTGAATCATCACTGGAAAAAGACATTATTCCGAAGATATTGTTACCATTTCTGAAAATACTTGACGTACCCCATCCCGATTCGAGTACGGCCTGGGTAAGTGCAAGACTAACCGGATGTGGATAGATTCGTCTTTTCAATTCAGTTATCGAGTCGGTCTCATACTTCCGTTTCATTCCGACTATGAATACAGAATCGAAGTCCGAAATTGTCTTCTTTTTGACAATTCTCCCTTCAATGAACTCAACATGATGTAAATCATCTAGTAAGCGTTCCCTGGTAATTACAATTGCTGGTAGTAAATGTTGAATAAACAAATCTTTTCGTTTCTCTGGATTTACCGAACGGAAATCAATTGAACCAATGTAATTGACTGGAATAAGCGCTGAATCTGATTGATTGATAATTGAATCAGAGTCAGTCAATTTTACATCCCTTATCTTGATTTCTACCGGCCAGTATCTTGAATTGAATTTTTCGTTCTTTGCAAATAAATAAAGGGCGAAAATGATGATGGCAAAATAAATTAAATCGCGAATTATTCTTAGCATAAAAACGAATGGTTAGCATGCTGACAAAATTACAAAATAACAGCTACTAAAAAAAATCGGCAAGAACTCCTGTATTAGACTGAATATCAAATAAATTCTTTTTTCAAGTATTCAACCCAATGCTCAATTCTTCCGTTTGTTAACCTTGCCTGATTTTCCTGATCAAGCGGTAAGCCTACAAATTGCCCGTTGCGAACAGCCTTTGATCCTTCGAAATTATATCCTTCCAAAGGAAATTTACCCACAATCAAAGCGCCTTTCTCTTCGAAAAATGTGGCCATAATTCCTATTGCATCACAGAAATTTTCGGAATATCCTTTTTGATCACCTAATCCAAAAACAGCTATCCGCTTATTCGAAAAATCAATTTCCTCGAGGGCAGGAAGCAATTCATCCCAATAATTTGGTAATTCTCCATCAAACCAAGTTGGAACACCAACAATCAAATTGTCAAATTCAAGAAATTTTTCTTTTTTAACTTCATCAACATTAATAAGTTGAACATCATTTCCTGAAAATGCATTGTGAACGACACCAGCAATTTTTGCTGTTTTTTTGGATGCGAAACTATAAAATAGACCTATTTTTTCCATTATCAATATTTTAAAAGTGCCTGAGCTGCAGCATAAATCTTTTCTTCATTTATCAAAATGGCCGCTTCAAGAATCCTGTTAAAGCCAACTGGTGTAAAAGCTGAACCAATTCTTCGAACGGGGGCATCGAGAAATTCGAATGCCTCTTCGCCAATGATCCCAGCCAATTCGCCGCCAAAACCGCCAAAAACTTTATCCTCGTGAACTACTAAGACGCGACCTGTTTTTTTAACGGAATTGATAATTGTCTCTTTATCAAGTGGAATCAGGGAGCGAATATCAATCACCTCAAGATTAAAACCCTCACCTGCAAGACGATCGGCGACTTTAAGAGAGAGATGGGTTGTATTTCCATAAGTTATTATGCTTAACTCAGTTCCTTCGCGACGGATTCTCGCTTTTCCAAACGGCACTTCAAAATCATCGGGAATTGGAGTGGAAGCAGTTGGTGAATTATAGAGTGCTTTGGGTTCAAGAAAAAGAGTTGGCCCCTCGGATCTTAAAGAAGTCCGGAGCAATCCGGCTGCATCATCCGCAAAAGAAGGATAAACAACCCGAATTCCCGGAAAAGTTGCCAGTGCCCCTTCTGTTGATTGTGAATGGTATAATCCACCACCGATATAACCCCCTGATGCTAAGCGAATGGTAACATTCGGACTGAATTTACCATTTGTTCGCCAGTACTCGTGTGTCATTTCTACATACTGCTCCATAGCAGGCCAGAAATAATCAGCGAACTCGGCGCCTTCAACTACTATCCTGATCTTCTTATTATAGCGCGACATACCATTGGCTGTCCCTGTTATAAAGTCTTCTGCAATTGGTCCGTTAAAGACCCTGGCAATTCCAAATTCCTTTTGTAAACCTTTTGAAACATTGAATATGCCACCTTTCTCCTTATTTGCAATATCCTGTCCCCATATAAAAGTATCGGGATTCAAGCGAAACTCTGCCTTGAGCGTTTCATTTAATCCTTCAATAAATTTTTTCTTTGGACCATTTGAATTGTGCAGCCCTTCAGGATATTTAGTGGCAGGGTAAGGATCAGGAATCACAAAATCGTAAATTGAAGCCGGATCAGGATCAGGAGATGCCATGGCATTCCGATGGGCAATTTTAAGCTCCTCTTTTGCCTTCTCTTCAATAGCCACAATTTCCGCTTCGGTTAACTTTTCGTAACGCACGAGCATTCGCTTAAACTTTAACAACGGGTCAGACTCCTGCACATAACCTAATTCTGCTTCATTACGATACAGATCGTGTCTGTCGGAATTTGAATGGGCATGAATCCGGATACAATTAGCCTGAACGATACATGGTTGCTGATTCTCTAAAGACCAACTTTTAGCCTCGGTCATCGCATTCATTGAATCAAAAACATCTTTTCCGTTACAATGAATGATTCTCAGGTTTTTAAATCCTGAAAAGTTATTAGCAACCTTTCGATTAGCCGTCTGATCTTTTTTGGGAACTGAAATTCCATACCCGTTATCCTGGAAAACGAAAATTACCGGAAGTTCTTCCGTGGATGCACCATTAATTGCCTCATAAACATAGCCTTCCGAAACGGATGATTCTCCCTGAGAGCTTATGGCAACTCCTTTTCCTTTATAATATTTAATTGCGCGTCCCACACCAACAGCATGTAGGGTATGATTTCCAGTAGCAGAGGATACATTGTGGATATTCCATTCGGGTTTGCCAATGTGATTCGACATGTGCCTTCCGCCTGAGGTCACGTCAGCAGCTTTGGATATTCCGTTTAAAATTATTTCCTCCGCGGTAAGTCCTGCTGAAAGGTTGGTCAGCATATCGCGATAATACGGGAAAAGATGATCGTTTTCCCTGTTAAATATTTGTCCGATTGCCAATTGTATGCCATCATGACCGGCATAAGGTGCATGATACGACCATCCAATGGCTTGCTTCAGATAATTCGGAGCCTTTTCATCGATCATACGTCCCAATGTCATCAGGTAAAACCATTTTTCGAGGATCGCTTTATCCGTATTCTTGATCGTAAAGGTTTTGTGCACCGGTATATCTTGTGAAACTTTCATATTCTATAATTTATGTCTTATCAAATGTTTGTATTTTGCTCAAATTGTTCCAATAAGTCTGCTATCCGCCGGAGAAATCTTCCTCCAAGCATTCCGTCAACAACCCGATGGTCGTACGAGAGCGATAAGAACATTTTATGCCTGACAACAATCGCATCACCTGTAGAAGTCTCCATTACTGCTGGTTTCTTTTCAATCATTCCTACCGCCAAAATAGCAACCTGCGGCTGATTGATAATTGGCGTTCCAATGAGTCCTCCAAAAGAGCCGAAATTAGTAATTGTAAATGTTCCGCCCTGGAGATCATCCGGACTCAATTTATTCTCACGCCCTGCTCTGGCAAAGTTATTAATCTCACGACTAAGACCTATAAGATTTTTATAATCAGCATCTTTAATTACCGGCACCACAAGATTGCCATCGTTGGTTGCGACTGCAATTGCAATATTGATGTGTTTGCGCAAAATAATATTATCCTCGTCGACTGATGCATTCACCTGACGGAATTCGGAAAGTGCTTTTGCAGTTGCATCTGCGAACAGCGGCATAAATGTTAATTTCTCGCCATATTTCTTTTCAAATTCATTTTTAACAGCATTACGCCAAAGTACAAGGTTTGTTACATCGGCTTCTACAACCGTGGTGACATGAGGGGAAACTTGTTTCGACATCACCATATGATTGGCGATTAACTTGCGGATGCGATCCATTTTAAGTATGGTATCTTCAGCACCAATTGAGACAGACACTTTTGGTCTTTCGATTTGGTTAGGTGGAGTATTTTGTGGTGATTTTGCCTGTGAAACCTGCGAAGAGGGACTATATGAGCCGTTATTGCGTTGTTCGATATAAGTTACAATATCGTTTTTTTGAACTCTTCCACCTAATCCACTGCCTGTTATCGATTCAAGTTCAGGCAAAGTAACGCCTTCTTTTGTTGCGATACTTTTTACAAGTGGTGAATAAAACCGACCAGTGTTTTTTAAATCATTCTTACTGATTTCAGGAATTGATTGTTTAATTTCAGCTGGCTTAATTTTCGAAATTTCGGACTTTCCGGAAACAACTTCCGGTTCTGGTTTAAGTTCAGGTGCTGCTGTATCACCGGCAGCTAGCGCAATCACAATTACGATCTGTCCAACAGGTATCAAATCATTCTCGGCGCAACGAATCTCTTTAATGATTCCGGCCACAGGTGAAGGAATTTCAGAATCAACTTTATCGGTTGCGACTTCAAACAGAATATCATCTTCTGCTACTTTATCTCCTTTTTTTACAAATAGTTTAGTTATAGTAGCTTCCTGGATACTCTCACCCAACTTTGGTATAAGTACATTAAAATCTGACATTGCTTATTGTTCCCTTTAAATTAGTATTCATAACTAAATGCAAGTTTATGCACTGATTATACTAACTAACAAAAATCAATAAGATTTAGTTTAAAAAAAACTTCGAATTGTTCAATTGTGAAGGAACGAAAATAGGTCATAAGTGGGCCACTTGTCGACCTTTAATAAAATATGCGACATAACGCGATCCATTTCGATGGCAAGATGCGGACCTTTGTAATTACTGGTGTTAGATAGAATTACCCACGAATATCCATTGGATTGTCGCTTCACAAGTGCCGAAGTACCTGGCAATGTTCCTGTACGCCACCATTCGCCCTTTTCATTGGTCGCCCGCCAACCCAAAGGGTCTAGCTTGTGTGGATCAACATTGGTCATTTCTCTTATACTTTCGGAGGAAAGAATATCTTTTACACCAGGTTCATTATCTATAACCACAATTAACTTCATTAAGTCGATTGCCGAAGAGAGCCATCCGCCAGCCGAACTCAACAGATGAATATCATTTCCTCCATAAATTTTTGACACCATTCGACCACTTCCATCAAAGGATTCGATTGGTTGACCATCTTCCGGCTGATAATACCTGACTTCATTCGGAAGCGCATCTTCAACGAAACTTCTGCCAAGTTGCATATCCACTATTCCGGCAGGTTCGAGAACCTCTTTTTTTACAAATGATTCATAATCGGTTCCGGAAACTTTTGCGATTACTTTACCCAAAATAACGTAACCCAAATTGGAATAGACACTATTCGATCCGGGCTCGAAATGAACATTGTGAGTAGTCACAAATTTAATGTAAGAATCAATATTTACAGGCAACGATTCTCCTGTACCTTTGGCAACGGCTTTTGGAAGAAAAGCGAGATCACCATAGTGTTGCGTCCAGCCACCGGAATGATTAAGAAGGTTGCGAACCGTAATCTTCTCAAGTCGTCGGTCTTTTATATGGAGAAATTGATCGTCGTTGAGAATCCCGTATTTGCCGAACACCTTTGACTCGAGTGAAATTTTTGAATTCTCAACGAGTTTCATAATTGCAACAGCTGTGATCAATTTTGAAACGCTGGCAATACGAAAAAGGTTGTTCGGGGTAACCAAAATCTGAGCTTCTTCGTTGGCATAACCGTAACCTTTGGTGAAAATCAGTTTTTCGTCTTTCACAATGGCAATTGTAATACCTTTTAATCCGTTTTGCTGCCTGAATTTTTCCATGAAACCATCTATGATTTCAGAGTTTTGATTCTCTATTAACCGATTAAATACTAATCTGTTAATGGACTCCTTTTGCACCGACAAAAGGGTGTTTTTACTCGAAATAGTACCTTGTTTAGATGGTATTAATAGAAAAACTACCACGAAAAAGGCTATTATTAAAAATCGAATCTTAGACATAAAAAATCAGGTATATAAAATAACTCTTCAGAAAATAAGGCCTAAAACTACAATTCACATATGTAAATTACAAATGTAAACAGCCTATAAGGTCACTTATGGCGCTTATTTTATGACGATTAAGATAATTATCGATTCCATTAATGATTTTCACAGTCGCTAACGGATCAATAAAATTGGCTGTTCCCACTTGTATTGCAGAAGCTCCTGCCAGGAAAAATTCAATTGCATCAGTTGCATTCATAATTCCGCCCAGCCCGATAATCGGAATTTTAACAGCCTGGGAGACCTGCCAGACCATTCGCAGTGCAATTGGCTTTACTGCAGGACCCGAAAGACCACCTGTAATTGTAGAAAGAACCGGTTTACGTGTCTCTGCATTAATGGCCATGCCTAATATTGTATTTATCAGCGATAGACTATCGGCCCCGGCACCCTCTGCCGCTTTGGCTATTTCAGCAATATCTGTTACATTTGGAGAAAGTTTCACAACCATCGTCTTCTTATAAACCTTTCTCACTGCGCTTACAACAGCAGCAGCTGAAGGGCAACTGGTACCGAATGCCATTCCGCCTTCCTTCACATTCGGACACGAAATATTCAGCTCTATGCCTGATATACGATCGAGATCGTTGATTATTTCAGCACAAGCGACATACTCTTCAATGGTGGACCCGGAAACATTAACCAGGACATTGGTTTCATATTTCGTAAGCTTTGGGTATATTTCAGTTGCAAAATATTGCGCACCTGCATTTTGAAGACCAACTGCATTCAGCATACCAGAAGAGGTTTCTGCCATTCGAGGGTAAGCATTTCCTTGTCTTGGATGAATTGTTGTTCCCTTAACTATAAAACCGCCGAGTAGGTTGATATCAAAAAAATCATCGAACTCAACGCCGTATCCAAATGTACCAGAGGCTGTTAATACGGGATTTTTTAGTTTAATATTGTGAATTATAGTGCTTAGATCTGCCATTTTAGTTGATTTATATTAAAAACAGGTCCATCAGTACATACACATTTGTGACCTTGAAGGGTTTCAGTGACACAACACAAACATACCCCAAAACCACATGCCATTGTGTTCTCAAGCGAAACTTCGCATGACACTGAATTTGCTTTGGCCTTCGAAGCCACAGCTTTCATCATTGGTTCAGGTCCGCAGCAGTAAATTCTTGAAAACGAATCTAATTTAACGCCAAAGATTGAATGCTCTGTAACAAACCCCTTCTCTCCATGTGATCCATCTTCCGTAGTCGTGAAAACCTTTCCATAGATGGCATATTGATTGAGCTCCACAAGATCAACAGCAGACCTTGCGCCAAGCAGTATATAGATGTCGTTAAAGTCTTTGCTAAGCACCTGAGCCAAATGCAATAATGGAGCAACACCACAACCTCCACCAACTAAAAGAACCTTTTCACTTGATGAAGGGAGACTAAATCCATTCCCCAGCGGAAAAATGACATTTAGAGAACTGTTAACAGGTGTATGTGAAAGCGATCTTGTCCCTTCACCAACTTCCTTAATCAGAATCGAAATAATATTTTTCTGATAATCAACAGCATGAATAGAAAATGGCCGACGTAAAAAAATACTTTGTGACTGATCAGCTAATATATTGGCAAACTGTCCCGGGACAATGTTCTCAAGTTGATCCGGAGTATGTAACTGTAGTAAATGATGATCATTGTTAAGTTTAACGTTAGCAATAACCTTCAGGTTCTGAACAGATTTCTTCATCTGCATGAAATTTAAGCATTCATTTATAACAGTTTTTAGAAGTTTGACTTAATATTCAGACAAACCTGTCCCTTAACTGTGTTAATTCATGCAAAGATAGGGCAATTTCTATTTTGAAGGAGTATACGCGGTGAAAGTTTTGTCTTTAAAGAAGAGTACTATTCTTTCAACCTCTTTATTTTCAGCCGATGAACTCATTAAATCTGTCATTGTTTTTGCCAAATTTAATTCAGCTTGTTGATTTGAATTTGTCGTAATAGTGGGCTTATCCGTAAGGTTATCAAAGACTTGATTTGAAACTTCTTTTATGGATTGTTCTTCAGCTTTAACACTTTCCTGTGGTGGTTTAGGGGCTTCAGTCTCGGCTGGAAATTGAAATAGGTTAGGTGGTTTAGATGCTGCTGATTTAACGTCAGACATCAACCCTTCACCCAAAAGCAGCCAGCGAGGATTTAATGTGTTGTATGATCCAAGCATCTTTTGTATAAAGGAAGCACTTGGATAATTACGGCCATTCAGTACATGGGAAACACTTGATCGCTGAACGCCTATTTTATCAGCAAATTCAGCTGGTGAAATACCTTCACTCGACAGAAACTGTGTAATCCTATCCTTCATCTTTGAATAATTTGATTTTAATACATATGGATATCTTGTGTCATATGTAATTTAGTACATTACAAATGTATAAAATAAATAAATAACAATCGTAACAAAACACATAAAAATAGGAGTTTACATTATTGAATTACACAAATCCTGTTACAATTATGAATTAGCGACGTAAACTAAAAATAAATACCCAGATATATGTAATTATATAATTTTTGCTGCTTAAATTGTTCTTTATTAGTCTTATATATGTAATTATGACAACATGAAACGATTTTGACTAAAAAATCATCAATTATAAAGCATTTATTTAGATAAAGCATATAAAGCATTGATTATTAATTTTATAATGCATTTAAATCAACCAAAATTACTCATTTTATTTTATGATTTACAAATGTGATTACTTATTTTAAACTATTAGTAGAGTAAAATCGATTAATTCACAGATAATGTGAACAATAAACAAGCATTTAGGTGTTTAAAAGCGGTGCTTTATTTAGGTCTGATTTTGTTGTGAGTATTATAAATAAGAGCGATATTTTGTGCAATACAAATGTGATTTACCTGAAAGTTGTCTTTGATAGATTACAAATGTTACTAACAAATAATGATTTACATTTGTATACTGTGAGATATTTGTGTATTAGTACTGAATGACAAACGAATTTGAATATAAAAATGGTCTATTCGTTAAAATTGCATCTTTTACAAGGCAGAATCATCTTTTGGGTGGGAATTGGATCGGTTCACCTCAATTAAAATGCAGAAGGATGCGATCAAATTTAATCGAACCAATTTGAAGAAGTTCAGAATTTAGGCATTTAGGGTAGCCAATCGCTTGTTATTTAGATTTTTTACATCGTTCAATTCCTGTATATTCCTTGCTGAGAATTGCTCAAAAAAATATCTCTTGAGATAGGCAGTGATATTTTTTATTCTAAACCGAATAATCAGTTGTTGAAAGTGGGTTCGGATACTGATTTTGCCAAAGTAATTTCTGGTGGAACTTCAAATGGGAAAAAATGGCTAAGTGATATTTTTTAGTCAGTCAAAATAAATCATGTTGCGAAGGTCAAAAATATAAATTGCCAAATCACCAGAACTCCAAAATTAATACCACCAGATTTATTTGGAGAATTGATTCTTCAGATCTGTGTTTCCTTGAATTGGTAGCAAATATTTTGCTCACCAGAAACAAGTTTCCCGAAGATTTGGGAAAAGGACTGATGAAAATCTCATATGTTCTATTTGGACGTTAAAAATAAATCAATTAAGGCTGAAACTTCATAGGGCATAAAATTTCATAATATTTTTTACAATGCGCTGATATTTATTGAAAACAGAAACTCAAAATTTAAGCTTTTTTGATCTGTCAAATATGAAGTTCTGACTCCGATTTTAGCAGGAACAAGCAATCGGAGGATATTACAATCGGTCGTCAGTTCGCCACCTACTGATGCAAAGGATACTTGGTATTCGCTTGTATGATTTTGTATCGGTACCATTGCCCAGGCCTGATCGTAGAATATTCGCAGCGATATTCTTTTGAAATAACTCAGTTTCCCTATACTCCAATCCGGATAGAAAAGGGGTAAAACATAGTCGGACTTCAAAGAAAATAATTGGTTATTGACGATGTTTTGGTAACCTCGGGGATAGGAAATAAGATCAGAAAAGGACCCTGCAGAAGCATTTCTTTGCTGAAATCCACCATAAAATTTTATGCCGTGATGCCTAACCAAACCGGGGAAATAGAGCGTTCCTTCAGCTGACCAAATTGTACCATAATTGCGGTCACCGATTGGCGAATGGCGATAATATGCATCAAAAATCTGCCCGATCGCAGGTTGAATATCACGATGACTCTGCTGTAAAAGATTGTGCGCATATAACCTGTATGTCAGGGGGATGATAGTTCCTCTGAAGAAGTTCTTAGGTGTAGATACATTCTGCCATATCCGGGAATAGCCTACCTGGAATTCTGGTTGAATCAACCGGTACATTTTTCCATGCGAAAGGTTAAAAGGTATACTAATACCACCATTTAAATTAAGCACCTGGTAAGAATAACTTACTAACTGTGTATCTTTTTTGATCGTTTGTCCGGCGGCGTTAACCGTATTAATAATCTCGTAATATTGCGACTTTTCACGACCATAATCAGCATTTACCTTTAACTCAGGAAAAAGACCTGTATAGTTGAATTTGGCAACCACTTTGCCTGTTTTATTTACTGTAGAATAATCGTATCCCAATTGAGTTATTGCTGTACTCAACTTGTTTTGCGACATTAAAGATATACCTGGTCTGATCTCTTCATTTTCAGAATCTATATGAACAGGTGCCCAACTGTGAAAATTGAACATATTGGCTAATTTCGAATATCGCTTTGATTTGTAGGTTGTTGTATCTAATCGCGAAAAATCCGGCATTTCCTTTTCCTGCGATGAAAGCTTTTCTGCCAATTCGTAATTGTGCGATGTTGTGGGATCAGAAACCATGAATTGTGCAGTATTTAGCGCCATTTTAACGACCTTAAAGCCATCAGATGTATAGTTACTGTAAAACAAAAAATTTCCGTTTGCTGTTGCCTGAACATCCCTTACGCCAAATCTGGATCTGGTGACGCTGTAATTTTTCTTTTCGTTCAGATTAAATGCATTAATTTCGGATGAACCGTTAATTGTACTCGTATAATAGATAAAATTTCCATGTTGAACAGGCCGCATAAGTTCATTATAGGTAAAGGGTAGAATACAGCTAATTTCCCCGTTAAACAGATTTATTTTTGCAACCGATTTGCCTTTGCTTCCAAGAACAACGGCGATTAGATCTGTATTATTTCCTAACCATGAAGGCGTTATAATAAACAAATCCTCAATAATTGGGGTCTCCTTCCAAATCTCTCCTGTTTTTGGAGAGATCAATACGATCGAACAACGATTGTTACCATCAATCTTAACTGCTGCAAGATTTAGTCCATCAGATGACAAACATGGTGCATAGATTTTCTCAATATATTTCTTTTCAGTCACCTTTCCAGTTGCAATATTAAGAATACGCAACTGCGAAAATTCCCGATGCGCCCAACGGATATCCGGTTTAGATTCGATCCAAAAAACCTTTCCATGGCCATATGTAATAGATTCCTCAAACAAATTTCCCGGTGTAAAAATCACCTTCTCTTCACCTTTTGGCCCTATTTCAACAAAACGTGTAAGATCATCAAGTGAATATTTAACCGCAAAAAAAGTTGAATCATTCACCTGGTAAGGGTATCTGTAACTGATATAACCTGGTTTGGGCTTTGTAATAATCTCAAATTCAGTTTTTTCAAGAGATTTGTCCTTTGATGACCAAGAATCCTTCAGATCAGTAAAAATTATTTTATAAAGCCCTGCCTGATTCTTTCCGGTTACCTTTTTGAGTCCGCTTGCAAACGCATTAACCGACAATGGATTACGAGCCACATAATTTAAAACTTTTGACCAGCTTTCTGATCCGTATTTTTGCCGCACACCGGCTACCATCTGATAACCAAATTGATAATAATCTGGAATGTAATCCTTAAAAGAACCCAGGTAAGCTTTATCGTAACTAAATAATCCTTTTTCAACACTTTGAGCCTTTAATTCCATTTCAAAGGAAGGGACTCTCCCCCTTCCGGAATGGCTCAAGGCAGTTTCAGTAACTACGGCATCACCTTCGAGAAACCAGAACGGTAAATATGCCCCAATTGCCAATGCCGCAGCTTGTTCTCCGAGTATAATCTTAAATATTCCGGGCAGTTCTGTTCCAATTTTGTCAATCTGAACCACATGTCGGAATTCATGAATCGCCAATTGTTCAAGCCAGTCCTGCGCATAAATGTCCTGACTTGGCGTTGTGAAAAGCTCAACGCGAGCTGGTGCCCAGGCCGCAAATCCATTTGACCGTATAGTGCTTGTATGAAGAATGATTGAAATTTTACGTGGCTGATGTTGAAGTGAAGATCCCGCATCAACATAGACTTTTTCAAGAATTGAAGCCAATCGCTGTGCTTTGATTTCAAAATCAGTTGGATAGATGATCTGAAAATTAGTCGTATTTATCTGCCGCCAGCGAATACCTGACGGGTCCTCTCCCACCGAATAATATTGAGCAACAAGTATATAAGGAAATAATGATAGAATAAATATCAGTAAATATCGCTTCATTTAATGTTGTTTAAATTGGTTCACATTGCACCTTCAGCCATTTTAGTACTTCTGGATTTAACCGTGATCCCAATTCCGTTAAAACTTTGGCATGGTATGAATTCAGCCAGGTAATTTCATCGTCGGCCAGTAGTTGCCGATCTACAAGCTTCGTATCAATCGGACACATTGTTAGTGTATCGAAGGAAAGGAAGCTGCCAAAATCGGATTGAAACTCTTTCTTACAAACCAACACGTTTTCGATCCGTATGCCGTATTCTCCTTCGCGATAAATGCCAGGTTCATTGGTAATTATTTGTCCGGCACGAATAGGTTCACTGTTATATTCGGGACGAATAGCCATCGGACCCTCATGAACACATAGATAATGACCTACGCCATGCCCGGTTCCGTGCCCGTAATTTAAACCATTATTCCATAATGCTTTGCGCGCAAGAGTGTCCAGCGAATACCCTTTTGTATTTTCAGGAAATACTGCCTTCGCAAGCTGAATATTTCCCTTAAGTACCAATGTGAAGTCTGATTGTTGCTTTGAAGTAATTTTTCCGGTTGCAATGGTTCGGGTAATATCTGTTGTTCCATCGAGATATTGACCGCCTGTATCGAACAGAAGTAGTCCATCCGGCTGGACCTCAATATCAGTTTCTTTGGTTGCTATGTAATGAACAATCGCGCCGTGGTGTCCAAAACTTACGATCGGACTAAAACTTTCGCCCATAAAATTGGCCTGTTCAGAGCGAAATTCATTAAGCTTCTCTCCCACTGTTAGTTCGGTGATTTTTTCTTTACCAAAATGCGTCTCAAACCAATAGAGAAAATTGACCATAGCAACACCATCGCGCACATGACAATTTTTCATTCCGGTAATCTCCGCATCGTTTTTAATTGATTTTAACAATGTGGAAATTGAGAGACCATCAATTACCATGTTGCCTTTTGCGACTAACCTGTAGACGAGTGAATTTGTCCTGTCGGGATCAAGGTAAAACGAACCTGCGTTTAATTGTTCCAAAAAAGAAAATGCTGATTCATATTTTTTTACAATAATCCCTTCCCTGTTTAATACATTAATAAGCGCTGACGGAACTTTCCCATCACTTATAAATAATATTGCTTGTTGCTGATCTACATAACCATAACCAGTAAAAAGTGGATTACATTTGACTTCGCTTCCTCTGAGATTAAAACTCCATGCCAGATCATCCAATTGACAGATTAATGTGGCTTCAGCCCTATTTTCAGTCAATCGTTTTCTGATTATCGTCAGTTTTTCTGAACGGCTACAACCAGCAAACTGTACCGGAAAGTCGATAACCGGTGTTTTCGGAAGACCAGGTCTATTTTCCCAAATAGGTGATACCAGATCAATATTTATCTCCAAAGTGATACCCTTCGCACCTAATTTTTGTTCAAGAACACTCGCTTCAGCGGCTGAAATGGTTAATCCATCAATAGCTACAACTCCCCCATGAGTAAGTTCTTTCGCCAGCCAGGCATCTACTGAAATCGTATCTGGCTGACGATCTTTTATCATTTTGATGCCGGTACCAGACATTTGTGTTTCAGCCTGAATAAAATACCGGGAATCAGTCCAGAGCACGACCTGATCATGTGTGATTGCCACTTTTCCGAAAGAACCAGTAAAACCACTGATCCATTCGCGACTCCGCCAGGCGTCAGGAAAATATTCGCTTAAATGAGGATCAGTACCATAAATCAAATACCCGTCAATACCTCTTTCCTTCATTAAACCACGAAGCGAAGTAATGCGATCTACAACGTTCATATTATATCTTTTAAGTGAGTCAACTTTGATTTTTAATTATATATTCACTGATAATATTTGCCATACTTTCTGAGCATAGATCCGCTTTTACAACATCTTTCGGAAAGAAAAATTCAACTTCCGAAACATCATCCGCCGGAACAATTGCCGCAATATCATCAACTTTGCAGACAAATGCAAGATCGACTGTAAATACAGAGAATCCCGAAAAAATATATTCATTCGGAAATGATGCCAGGTACTTTGCTTCTGTAACGCGAACTCCCAGTTCTTCTTGTATTTCCCTCACAACAGCTGCTTCGGCACTTTCCATAGGTTCCACAAATCCTCCGGGAAGATCAAGCATCCCAATAGCAGGTTCGATGGCACGTCGGGCCAACAGGAGTTTTCCTTCAGAATTAAAAATCAAACATGCTACAGCTGCCGAATTGTTCAGATAATAATTAAAATGGCACACTTCGCAGTTAAAGGATCTACCATTATTATTGGATATGAATGCTTTATCGCCACATCGTGGACAATACTTGATGACATCCCTCGGATGTGTTTTTGTTAGCATTTTAGGCGTTTTAACTGAAATTTATTATTTCAAAATCTTCTCTGCGGTCATCCATTCAATCAATAACTGTGGCCATTGGTCATACGGTTTACCTTTTTCGTCATTCCGAACCCATGACCGCCTTCACGAAAAATATGAAGCTCTGCTGAAACTCCATTTGCTTTTAATGCACTGTAAAACTCAATACTGTTTCTGGGTGGAACCGTTTGATCGTCATCGGCAAGTACCATAAAAGTTGGTGGCGTTTCGGAGGTTACATGCAACTCATTTGAATAATAGTTAATTAATTTAAGGTCATGATTTTTACCAATTAAATTTTCCCGCGATCCCATATGCCCCCAAACCTCATTAAATGTGATGACCGGATAAACCAATACTGCAAAATAGGGGCGGCAACTTACCTTGTCAATTGGATTATCACTTTCAGATTTACCCTTGTCAAAATGAGTTGCTGCAGTCGAAGCAAGATGGCCTCCTGCTGAAAATCCGGAAATTACAATTTTACCCGGATTTATTCCCCAGGCACTTGCATTATAACGCACTGTTCTTAAGGCATGTTGTGTATCCATTAGCGGGATTTCGTGATGTCCGTATGGAAGTCTGTATTTTAAAACGATCCCTTCAATTCCTTTGCTTTGTAAATATTCGGCATATGCATACCCTTCGTGATCCATCGCCTCAATCCAGTATCCTCCACCAGGGCAAATAACAATTGCAGCACCTGTAATTTTTTCTTTATCAGGTAAATAGATGGTGAGGGTCGATTCTGAAACGAACCGGACCATTTTACCTTCAATAGTCTCTTCCGGTTGCGGACATTCATTGTTTCCGGGAGCACCATTGGGCCAAAGTTTAATAACATTCTGTGCAACTGTAAATTGCATAACCAACGCAGTGAGAAGCATCAGAAGGATTTTTCGTTTCATTTCTTTGAATATTGTTAAAACTTCGAAGGATAAAAATAGATAATATCGCGGCTAATTTTACCTTTGTTTTTTTATTTTGAATCATCAAGAACAATTTTCAGCTATTTTTGCTCCAATGAGTTTTAGTCTGCTTTGGGAAGGTTTTTTAATTGGCATTGCTGTATCGGTCCCTCTCGGTCCTCTAGGCATGCTCTGTATTAAACGAACTGTCAATAAAAATTGGAAATCAGGTTTTATATCCGGATTAGGAATTGCGGTTTCGGATGTCATATATGCCATTGTTGCCGGTTTTAGCCTCACCATCATTATTAATTTCATAACAACTTACGAAATCTATTTCCAGATACTGGGCGCCAGTATGGTCGTATTACTTGGGCTCTACATTTTCCTGTCAAATCCTGCGAAGGATATTCAGAAATTTCAAAGAAAGGGGACTTCGTACCTTCAGGATTTTCTGACGGCTTTTCTTCTGACTGTCACAAATCCACTTTCTGTCTTTGTATTTCTTGCCATTTTCACAAGCTACAGCCTTGTCCTTCAATTATCTCATCTCTTCGAGGCACTTCTCATTATCGGAGGGATCTTTATAGGTGGTGCTACATGGTGGTTTATATTAACAGGTATGGCACATCTTTTCAGACATAAACTGACGATTAATACATTGTGGTGGGCAAACAAAATCATCGGACTAAGCGTAATCCTGATTGCTGTTGGCCTATTTATATTGCTG
Organism: Mariniphaga sp.; assembly: GCA_025355585.1. Lineage (GTDB taxonomy): Bacteria > Bacteroidota > Bacteroidia > Bacteroidales > Prolixibacteraceae > JAAFHB01. The sequence goes on from JANXZJ010000156.1 coordinate 33,969, forward strand.
TTACTAAAAGAGATCTAAAGCATTCTTCCGAGTAGAATCTCTGTAAATTCTTCTGGAGCCCGACGTGGCTTACCCGTCAAGGCATCAATAAATCCAAGCGTGACCTCCCCTTCGTTAATCAATTCTCCTTTTTCATTGTAAATTTCAGAGAATAGTTTAAACTTTACTTTTGGTATTTCTTTGATGATGGTCTTGATAGTGAGCATTTCATCGTAGATAGCAGGTTTGTGATAGATGGCATTTAATAATCTTACGGGAAGAATAATCCCACTTTCTTCGACCTCACGGTATGATTTCCAGATTTCTCTGATCATATCGGTTCGCCCGATTTCATAAAGACGCGGGTAATGACCATAGTACATCACTCCCATCCGGTCTGTATCTCCGTAACATACACGGTATTTTGTATCGTAACTCAGCATAATTGAAAAATGAATAGTGTACAATTTTAAGATTGTAAAGTTACTTTTAATCATTGAAAGCGGAAAGAAACCATTGTATTGCAAAACTTTTATCGAGAAAAATCGTTATTTTTAGGAGATACCAAATAAGAATTTATTAACTTTACTGTATTAGTAATCTTCTAAAAAATAAAGACATGAAAAATTCAATAGAATCTGGAAAGTTTATCGGAGCATTGCTGATTGGAGCTCTTGCTGGTGCCGCAATCGGAGTTTTATTTGCACCTTATAAGGGAAAGAGGACACGTAACAGACTTGCAACCAGGGCAAAAATACTTGCCAAAGACTTGAGAAAGAGGAAAGACGAAATGACCGTAAAATAAACTTCGCGTTGGTCTGTGAACGGGTTATCCAGGAATCGCTTGATTTCGCTGATGACTGCCGGGTAATGATCATGTCAGGTTAATTTCGTTGAATTATATTATTTTTCAAATATTCGTATAAAGGTTCCTGCAAAATGAAGTTTTGGCGGGAAGTGTTTTTTGTTACCCAGGTTGGGATTTTGCATCAGATTAGGATAAAATCAAACAAGGAGAAGCCGTTATGACTTCTCCTTGTTATTTGGTGACGCATCAGGGATTCCACTTATTATTACAGGGCCTGTAATATCAATTCAAAGCATATCTACCAATTAATTATGAAATTGACGTTCTCTTATTGCAGGAATTCAATTACAGATATTTAATAAGTATAATTTTCGTTTTACCCCTAAAATATGTGATATTGTTGTGAATAAAGTGCTATTTTTACTCAAAACGTTCAGGTTCACGGTTCCTTTAAACAATCGTAATCCTACATTGAAGTTCGTGAATTCGAAAGCAGTGAATATTCATTTTATTGAGAAGTTATTTTTGAAGTATGAGTCTATTGAAAGCAAGCATATTGGTGATTGATGATGATGTTGATGTACTGACGGCCGTAAGGTTAATGTTGAAAACAGAGGTAGAGGAGGTTATTACGGAAAAGAATCCTGAAAACATTCCTTCCCTCATCACTTCAAGGACGTTTGACCTGGTATTGTTGGATATGAATTTTAATGCCTCCGTCAATACCGGAAACGAAGGGTTGTATTGGTTAAAACAGATTAAAGCGTTAAAACCTGCAATTTCGGTGATCATGATTACGGCCTACGGAGATATTGACCTCGCGGTACGTTCGTTAAAAGAGGGAGCATCCGATTTTATTGTAAAGCCCTGGCACAATGAGAAATTACTCTCCACCATTTCGGATATTTTAAAGAAGAAGACACAAAAGACACCTGTAGTTAATTTAAAAACGCAGAATGATCCCAATTTACTTGGAGAGAGCGATGCAATGCTTGATATCTTTGCTAAGATCAATAAAATAGCGCCAACAGATGCCAATATTTTAATCCTTGGTGAAAACGGAACAGGCAAGGACCTGGTTGCAAAATCAATTCATGACAAATCATTACGCAGCAATCAACCGTTTATTAAAGTTGATATTGGAGCACTCACTGAAACGTTATTTGAAAGCGAACTGTTTGGCCACACAAAAGGGGCTTTTACGGACGCCAAAGATGAAAGGATGGGCAGGTTTGAAGCAGCAAACGGCGGCACTTTGTTCCTCGATGAAATTGGCAATATCTCGTTGCAGCAACAAGCCAAACTATTAACAGCATTGCAGAACAGGCAAATCACGCGCCTTGGTTCCAACCAACCGATACCCGTTGATATCCGGTTGATTTGTGCCACCAATCTTTCACTCGCAGAATTATCAGATGTAAACCGGTTCAGAAAAGACTTAATTTACCGCATAAATACCGTCGAAATCATTGTGCCGTCGTTGCGGAAGCGAAAAGAAGACATTGTATTGTTGACTGAACATTTTACGAAGATCTATTCCGCGAAATATTTCAAAACTAATATCAGCTTCTCCGATGCTGCCTTTCAAAAGTTAAAACAGTATAATTTTCCCGGGAATGTACGCGAGTTGCAATACATTATCGAAAGAGTCATCATCATGTCAGAAGGTGAAGTGATCGTACCTGATGATCTGATCTTTTCACCCATCGAATCTTCCAATCAAAGTGAAGAAAATGATGATAATGAAACAAAACTGAGCACACTCGAAAAGAATACCATTTTAAGGGTGATCAAAAAGAACAATGGCAATATTTCGAAGGCGGCAAAAGAATTAGGCCTCACGCGCACCGCTTTATACAGGAGGCTCGGTAA
>JANXZJ010000030.1 GCA_025355585.1 Mariniphaga sp.
GTATTGCTGAATCAGGAGAAAATCACAAAATGGTTTCGGTACGATGTGAAGAAGTTCATTTCTGAAGATGAGATTTTAACCGACCAGCTCTATATTGCAACTCCCCGGCGTGCGCGAAAAGGTTTATCCCAATATTACAAAAACGTGCTACAGTCTTTAAGTCCTGGAATCAACTGCCTGTTGGTACATCCTGCCTTCGACGACGATGAGATGAAATTACTGACGCAGGGACATTTGGATTACAATTCTGCCTGGCGACAAGCTGATTACGATTTCTTTACCAGTGATGAGTGCCGAAGAATTATAAAGGAAAACAACATCCGGCTGATTACATGGAGGGAAATAAAAGAGAGAATGACGCCTGATGGTAGAAAAAATAGTAGTTTTAAACCGTAAAGTCCATGCAGGTCATTTCTTATTCATATTACACGCAGGGCTGAATGGCTTTAATAAAGAACCTGAGTTCGATATAAGTATAAGTTTAATATTCTAAAAATAAGGTAATACGGTTGTTTCCTATTGCTAATTTGACTTCGACTAAGGTTGAAAAATAGGATAAGGTTTTAAAACCATCTTCTCTAAACTTTACCTTAGTAGTGATTTATGGACCATAAGTCATTAAAACCTTATTACCTTATTGGATTTCAAGCATTTTATGCTTTGTCTAATATCGAACTCAGGTTATTAATGAGATTGCAACCAAATGATTGAAATCTTGTTAATGGTATAGAAACAGTAAGTTATATTTTATGATCCCGAATACCATGGCATTAAAACTAAAGCTGCAATGATAAATTTCATTACAAAACAGGTGTTAGTTGCAGCGATGTTTACCTTGCTGCTGTTCGGTTGCGGCTCGAAGCAGGCGCCGGAACCACTTCCAAAAGCATCAAACTATAATTTCTTCATCATTTCCGATATGGGTGAAACCACCAACTATGGAAATGATTCAGTTGCAGCTATTTTAAATAAATTGGCGCCCGTTGTTCAGCCTCGCTTTATCATCTCTTCGGGTGATTTTTTTCACAACGATGGCGTGAAAAGTGTCGAAGACTCTCTTTGGCCGTTGATGACTGCCAAAATATTTGCCTCTCCGTTTATGCAGGTCGATGTGTTCCCGATTGATGGAAACCACGAATATATTGGTAATCCCCTCGCACCTGTTGAATATTCCGCGAGAAGCCAGCACTGGAAGATGGAGGCACTGAACTACTCCTTTGTCAAAAAAATCGACAGTCTGACTTCTGTTCGTTTCATAATGATCGATACTTCACCATTTGTTGAGAAGTATAAAACCGATCCCAAGTATCACAGTGTTAACCTGCAGGATCCCAAAAAAACGGTCGTCTGGCTGGACAGTGTCCTCCGTACTTCGCATGAGGAATGGAAAGTTGTGGTGGGGCATCATCCTATATATACTTCCGACTTCGGACAGGGAAGCACATATGAGCTCATCAGGGATGTTGACCCTTTACTGAGAAAGTACAATGTTGATCTGTATTTCAGTGGGCATACCCACAAGTTTGAACATGTTCACCGGGGGGGAATGGATTACCTGACCACTACAAACGGCGGTTCAAAACCCAGGATCGCATCGCCATGGTTCTTTACGCGTTTTGTGAAAAAGACGTTGGGTTTTACGGTATGCTCAGTTTCTGACAAGGAATTTTCAATTTACTTTGTCGATAAAGGAGGTAAAGTTCTGTATACTTTTCACAAACAGAAATCAAAGAACTGACGAGATTTTCTGACTGGTTGTTCCCTCCATGTTGTGTATTCCATCCTAAATATCCGGAACCATTTGGTTATTTACCATTCTGTTATTGTGTTGTTGGATGATTCCCTTCACTTTGCGTTCCATTTTAAGCTGGATGCTGTCGTTTTTCCCGACAAGGTTGTTCTTCAGTAACGGATCATTTGCCAGGTCGTATAATGCCAACGTGTTGACAGAATTGTGCTGGATGACCCAGTTGTCCCAGATTAGCTGGAAAGTATTGCCCACATAATTGATCGAAATCCGATCTTCGCTGTCATCGAAAAGGTCCTTCCCAAACGCAAAATAAGTTTTATCGTAGCCAAGATAATTGAGTATTGTAGGCATAACATCAATCTGTTGTGCGACGCGGAAATCCTTTTTTGCAGGGATTTGCTTTCCGGGAGTATAAAAAATAAGTGGAACGCCAAACGATCCAAGGGAAGTTTTGTACTCATCATGATAACGTCCGCTGATATGATCACCGGTAATCACAAAAATGGTATTATCAAACCAGGGTTGGCGTGCGGCTTCGGCAAAAAACTTTCTTAAAGAATAATCGGCATAACGCAGACTTCTGAAGATCGGAAGGGGACCTTCGGCAAACTGATTCGCCAATTCATCAGGCAATTTGAATGGATGATGTGATGAAACCGTAAAGACAGAAGCAAGAAATGGTTGTTTTAACTGCGTACATTCCCTTGCAAAGAATGGCAGGAAAAGATGATCCCAGATTCCCCAGACCCCATCGTAATCAGCATTGTTGTTATACTCATTCTTTCCAATATATTTATTAATCCCTGCCATCACTGCGAAGGCATTCAATCCCAGCGATCCGTTGGGAGCACCATGGGCAAAAGCAGTTTCATACCCCTTTTGGGAAAGGCATCCGGCAAGGCTATTGATCTTGTTATTAGAGTAGAAAGTTTGAGTAAACGACTCCTGCAAGGATGGAATACTTTCCAGCACCGCAGGACTTGCTTCTATGGATATCTTGCTGTTGGCAAAGGAATTCATGTATACAAGGGATTGGTTAGCCAGTGAATCCAAAAAGGGCGTATATCCCTTGTAAGTGCCATTGTCGAGCTGACGGTTGTAGAACCCGATGGACTCTTTGCACAGGCTTTCGACAATGATTACAACCACATTCATCTTTTTGAACTCCCTCACAGAATCGGGACGATGAATCGGGGTAAAGATTGAATCTAACTCCTGTTCCGAATAGTAGTTTTGTTTTTTATAAACCTGCATTTGTACCGTTCGCATCATGCAAAACGGTGTATTCTGAACAATTGCTATGTCGTTCGGATGCACAGTATATTGCCCGGCGTCGCTTGGCAACAGCGGAAAATCCTGCTTTGGAGGAAGGCCACTTCTTAAACCAATAATTGTCAATCCTGCTGAAACAGCAAGAATAATTGTACCAGTAAGGTAATATTTAATTCCCGACCACTTGGGGGCAGCAATGCGTACTTTTTTCGAGAGCCAAACCATCACCACAATCAATAAGATCCAGATTATCAAGATGTAATAATAGTCCAGAAAAAAGTGTTTGGCTAACTGCAAATAATTCTGTTCATTCTTAAACTCGCCAAAAATAATCACCGTAGTACGTCTTTGTGTAAACCGGTAATAGATAAAGTCGATGCAGTTGAGGGCGAGCCCGATTGCATTGGTAATATAGAAGAGATAATTGACCTGTCGTTGGTAATTTGGTAAGTGCCGGAATTTAAATGGGATCAACTGCGAAATGATATAGAGCAGGTTGATATAGAGCACTGCACTTAAATCGAAACGCAGGCCTCCCAGCATGATGACCATAAAGAGTTGAAAGTCCATCCCGGGGAAAAGTCCAGTATTGAAAAGGTAAAAAAGAATCCTGCAAACCGTGTACAGGAACATTACGATGGAAAGTTTATAGGTCAAAACTCCAAGAGGTGAACGCATCAGTAAAAGTTTAGGTTAGAAAAAAATTATTATTCCCGGATTAAATCAGAGAAACAGAAAGCGAGCCGATAATTAAGCCAGTATCCATTATGTTTCAAAAGCATGGGCATCAACAAAGAATTTTGACAGAATTATGTTGTTTTTGCGGATCAGCACTATTTTTGCAAGTGAATCCGATATCAACAGGAAAGTCATCCATTCAGTGAACCCGGTTATTTATTTTCAATTACCAATCTATCCTGGGCCATTCTGTTATTAAACTGTTGTATAATGGCTTTCAATAGTTTTTGTTCAGGTTCGTAACCTGACTTGTTTAATATATTTACCAGCAGGTAAGGATCTTTTTTCCGGTCAAAGACACCGGTCAGTTTATTATCGGTGAAATGAAACACAAGATCACCGTATAAAAACTGGTAAGTATCTTCCAGGTAGTTGATCGCAAACCTTGGTGCCGAAGGATCGAAAAGATTATTTCCAAAAGCAATGTACGGCTTCTGGTAATTAAGGTACCCAAGAACAGATGGCATTATATCAATTTGTTGTGCCAAAGAATCATCAACACCTTTCATACTTCCATCCCCTTTATAAAAAATAAGCGGTGCCGCAAAATAGTTGATGGGGGTCTGATACTCTTTAAATTGTGTTTGAGCACTATGATCAGCGGTGATCACAAACAATGTATTCTTAAACCACGGCATTTTTGAAGCTTTGGCGAAAAATTCCTTAAGGGCGAAATCAGTGTACCTGATACATTTCTGAAGTGGAATAGGCCCTTCAGGAAATTTTGACTTATATTGTTTCGGAACATTAAAAGGGTGATGCGACGATACTGAAAAGATCGTGGTAAAGAATGGTTCCTTCATCTTATTCATCTCATCGGCAAATGTTTGAAAGAAGGGCTCGTCCCAGATACCCCAGACACCATCAAACCCATCATCGTTGTCATATTCATTCTTTCCGAAATATTTTTGGAAACCGGCAATTTTGGCAAAAGCATCAAAACCCATTGATCCATTAGGAGCTCCATGGAAAAACGAGGTCTGATAACCCTCTTTTGACAATATACTGGCGAGGCTGTTAATCCGGTTGCCCGAACGTTCCGAAATCACATACGGCAATACCAGGGCCGGAATACTTGCTGTTACTGAAGGAATCGCATCGATTGATTTGCGTCCGTTCGCAAAAGCATCCGTAAATACTAAGCTATTATTAATCAGTGAATCCAGAAAAGGTGTATACCCTTTGTAGTGGCCGTTTTCAAGCTGTTTATTCAATGTTCCGAAAAATTCGCGACTAAAACTTTCGAGAATAATGATTACAACATTATCGTGTTTCATCACCCCACCCGAACCCGGAACTCTTAAAGGAGTATAAACCTGGTTAAGATCAGCCTCTGAACTAAAATAATTTTTAACCAGAAAGGCTTTTTTACCCCAGGTTCTCAAAATGCAGAAGGGCGTATTGTGAACCAGCGACATCTCCTCAGGTGAATTGACGTATTTTCCTGCGTTATTCATACTGATAGGCCTGGTACTTTCCCTATACCCTCCGCGCATTCCGACCACACTGAGTGCCGAAAACAGGATGATGGAGAAGAACGCAAGAACACTGTATTTCCAGCTTTTAACATTAAATGAAGGTATTGGTCTGAACGCTGAATATAGTTTGGAAAGAACCACAATGGTTATTGTCAGGATAATGGCGATGTACCAGAAATCGTAAAAGAACCGGAATACCAATTTGTAATTTCCTGCGTCGTAACTCACAATATCAAAGACACTGGCAGTTGTTCTTTTTAAAATAAAGCGATAGTAGATAATATCAATGTGATTAAATGCCAGACCAACGCTGTTGATGATCATGAAAATCCACTTAAGCATTCGTTGATACCATTCCTTAAATTTAAAAGGAAGCGGAAGCAGGTATAAAATGAAATAAAGGGCATTCAGATAAAGAATGGCACTTATATCAAACATCACCCCACCTCTCATTATCCGCATAAACGATGTGAAATCGACATTGGGAAACATCGAAGAATTGAAAAGATAAAAGATGATACGTCCAACCGAATACAACAGCATCACGATCAGAAACCGATAAATCATAACCAGGTATTCGTTGGCCGGGCGGTTTTTATGGGAAAGAATGGAAAAATTCATTTTATAAAAAAAATTGAGCGTGCAAAAATAACTACAAATTTGAATGTGTCCATATATTTATCAAACATTATGCAAGCTAATAATTTAAAGTCCGTTTTTTGCTGTACAGAAAGCTCCCTTCCGGAGAACTTGTCCGGTTTTTCCGGAACTTAAATAATCGTATTCTATTCTTTAGTAAAAAAATTGTAGTTTTAGGTCATAGAATTAGAAATGCACTGTCAGATATTCGTAATATTGAACTAGTTCTACAACAAGATCATCCCATTTTTAGTTTTCATTTTTTTTATGAAACATTTATGCGAAGGGGGGGCATTGATTTCGGTTATATTAGCTTTGACCTTATTGGGCTATACCCCGAAGCAGGCACCGGAACTTTAAATATTAGCAAAACCGTTTCGCAAAAAAATGAAATTAGTAAAATGATACCTGCTTTTGTTTTAAGAACATAGCGTGATAAAGTTGAATATGACCGATCAAATTAAATATCAGATTGCCCCTGAATACAGAGAATTAGAATCGTGGATCAACCAGTTGCATTCGAATTTCCCGGGTTCGGGTGAAACTATTTTTAAGTCAAGAAATGAGGTAAAAGTCTTTTCGGTAGGCAATTATCTGCTGAATGTAAAGGCTTTTAGAATCCCAAACCTGATTAACCGTTTTGTTTATGTTTATTTCCGGGGTTCAAAGGCAGCCCGCTCCTTTCGTTATGCCAGAAAGTTAATAGCGCTTGGTATCGATACTCCGGCGGCAGTCGGTTACGTTGAATGTTTGAAATGGGGGTTGCTTCGCAAAAGTTACTATGTTTCTATTCATTTTAAGTATGAATTTACACTTCGCGAAGTCTTGAACTATCAGGTTGCCGATCACGATGCAATTCTTCGGCAGTGGGTTCGGTTTACTTACGGGAAGTTACACAAAAACAATATTTTCCATCTCGATTATTCTCCAGGTAATACGTTGATTTGCAGGAAAGACAATGGTTATGTTTTTCAAATCGTTGACCTTAACCGGATGAGCTTTGGTCCGATCGATTTTGAACGAGGGTTATGTAATTTTCGACAACTGGATACCGATCGGCAAACGCTTGAATTACTGGCTGCTGAATATGCTTCACTATGTCATAAGGATGAAGGGAAAGCGATGAAGACACTGATCGATTTAGATCGAAGAAACAAAGCAAGTCGCATAAGACACGAAAAATTTAAAAAACTGTTTTACATTAATCTGGCAGCTTTTACTTTTTGATCTTTGTTATTTTTGGCTCTGCGACGTTTGGTATGGGCAATTGGATCTCGTTTTGATTGCTGCTGGCTATTAGTGACGGGCGACCAGCTAACTTAAAAATCAGGTGTTATCCTGATTTTTTAAAGAATTAGGGTCGAATAGTTTGCACTATCATGCCAGATGCCAAAAGTCAACAGCATGTTTCATATACCCATAATTTTAGGCAACGCCAACTTTAAGCCGGTTTACCTTCTGCGAAAATCGCGTGCACTTGCCTGATCTGTTGGCATTATTATCATTTCATCAATGTTGACATGCTTCGGTCTTGTAACCATAAAAAGTATTGCTTCGGCAATATCGTTTGCATAGAGTGGTGTAAGACCTTTATAAACATTATCGGCTCTTTCTGCATCACCTTTAAAACGGACCTTCGAAAACTCGGTATCGACCATTCCCGGGCTGATGGAACTCACCTTTACCCCAAATGGAAGAAGTTCGATACGCATGGCTTTGGTAATCGCCTGAACCGCATGTTTTGAGGCACAATAGGCTGCTCCATTTGCGTAAACTTCGTGACCTGCAATTGACGACAGATTGATGATGTACCCGCTTTCTTTTGCGACCATCCGGGGTGAGATTAAACGCGAAATGTATAGAAGTCCTTTTACATTCGTATCAATCATTCGTTCCCAATCATCAACAACACCGGCATATACGGGCTCCAGGCCGACTGCCAAACCTGCATTATTAATAAGAAGATCAATGTTTTCCCACTTTCCAGTGAGCGAGTTAACTGCCTCTTCGACCTGATTTAATTCCCTTACATCAAAACAAAGTGACAAAACCTCAGCGTCTGTTTCATTTTTGAGAGTTGCAGACAGATCATTAAGCAACGCTTCACGACGTCCGGTGATTATCAGATCATATCCATTTAGAGCTAAAATTTGAGCGGAAGCCTTTCCAATACCGGAAGTTGCACCTGTGATCAATGCTATTTTTTTCATTGAATTAAAATATTTGTTCTGCTAAAATAGCAAAAAAACGTCTACTTAATTGGATTAAATAATGTCTTCGTTAAATTTAATCTATTAAATTTGTCTTGTTTTTATAAAATCAAACCAAATGTCTGAAACAGAAAATAAAGTATTCTCCATCGATCAGGTTCCTGAACCAGATGACTTACGAAATGTAATCTATTCGATGGTCGCGATTCCCCATTTATCGCCTGTTAATATATTTAATGAATTTGCATCACCTGCTATTGAATCAACCCAGGTTGGAAAAGAAGATTTAAGTAGCGCCGGGATTTTTCAGATAGATGAGGACGGGAAGCTTTTTTCTCAGGTAATCTATGCCGATTACCGGAGACTGGCTGTCGATCCGTTTACTGCTGCGCAAATATTAGTAGCAAAAGCAGTTAGACGGTTGGTATGTTACGGTGCAGAACCCGTTGCGATGAGTGCATTTCTAAATAACGTAGAGTTTGCAAGTCCGATTGCCGAAGAGATGGTAATGGCTGCACGGTTAGGTCTCGATGCTGCAGCAACAGCTTTTAACCTGCAATTCCCTAACCGGAAAATATTTTACGATTATTCAAATAGCGAAGGTCTTGTACCTCCAACATTGATTGTCAGTCTTGTTGGAAAACTGAAGAGTCATGATCAGATTCTTAGTCCGCAGCTTAAGCAAAAAGGACACAATATTTTACTGATAGGCAGGTCGTTTAATGATATTAATGCTTCAGAATATCTCGACCATTTTCATGAGATTAAGGAATGGCCGCTGATGCATTTTAACCTTTCAAGCGAAAGCAAGTTAATGGTCGCCATGAAGGAATTGATTAAGAAGGATTTAGTTGTCTCTGCTAGTCCTGTTGGGATTGGAGGTTTGTTTTTTACCCTTTTGCGCGATGCCCTACCAAATGAGTTGGGATTCGACATTACAACCGATGCTGAAATCAGATCCGATGCATTTCTTTTCGGTGAAGGGATGGGCCGCATCGTTGTGACTGTTGAAGAGGAGAAAGAGAACGAATTTGTTGATTATTTATTTGATCGGAAAATTCCGGTGATGACATTAGGTCACATTACCAAAGGCGAAATCCGGATCGACGATAAATCTTTGGGGTTTGTTGACAAAGGGATTGTCGGCTAATTCGAAGATTTGCAGTTATGAAAGAAATAAAACCTTACAGTAATTCGACCAAAGGGAAAAAGGATCAGGTTGCAGAGATGTTTGATAACATCGCTCCGCGGTATGACTTTCTGAATCATTTTCTGTCTTTTGGAATAGATAAAGTGTGGCGCAGGAAAGCAATTCGGTTGCTGATGAAACATTCTCCATCTATTATCCTTGATGTTGCAACAGGAACCGGGGATTTCGCAATAGAATCGCTTAAAACAGGTGCCCAGAAAGTGATTGGTGTTGATATTTCGGAGGAGATGCTCGTTGTTGGAAGGGCAAAAATTAAAGCACTGGGGGTCGATCACCGAATAATTCTTCAAAAAGGTGATTCTGAAGAACTTGAATTTTCAGATAATTTGTTCGACGCTGTAACTATTGCCTTCGGCGTGCGTAATTTTGAAAACCTTTCCAAAGGGATCGAAGAACTTTTTCGCGTACTGAAACCTGGAGCCATTGTTTGCATTCTTGAGTTTTCGAAGCCAAAGAGTTTTCCGGTAAAACAGCTATACGGCTTTTATTCATTCTACATTCTTCCGTTTTTTGGACGATTATTTTCGAATGACAAGTCGGCCTACCGGTACCTTCCCGAATCTGTTGAACAATTTCCTGACGGAGAGGCGTTTTTGAAAGTTCTAAACCAATGCGGTTTCACTCAAACGAGGGAGTATCGGCAAACTTTTGGTGTTGCAACGATTTATACCGGAATAAAGTAGTCGCAGAGCTTCTTGTAATGATATTTGCATTGCAGTTTTGTAAAGCTTTTTTGGTTTGCAGCTTATTGATTACTTGTTATATATATTCATTGATAATAATTTGAGTGAACCTGGCTAAACAGAAATACTTTATAGTTACGCTTGCGTTAGTTGCAGGATTTTTTCACACCTCTGGTCAACGAAGGAGTGTAGATAACCTTACTCATTTTGATGACCGGCCACTCCATTTTGGTTTTTACCTGGGGTTGAATACAATGGACTACCGGCTTTCCAATTACAATAATGTTTTTGAAAATCCGGTATTCAATGGAAACGATCAACTTAAAGCAGATGCCCTTAAATTGCATGACTATAAAGATCAGTTTGCAGCAGAAGTATATACAATCTTACCTGGATTCACGGTTGGCGGCGTTGTTAATTACCGGATCAGCCGCGACATCGATCTTCGCTTTACGCCCGGAATGTCGTTGGGTAGCCGGAGTTTTAAATATTACATCAAAATTGATCCTGAATTGGTTAGTCAAAGTTCCGGAATTGATGAAGGTACTTATCTAACAACGCCATCTGCCTATGTCGACATTCCATTCGGGATCAGGTACAAAGGATTTCGTCATCACAATGTCAGGCCTTATGTATATTTAGGGGCAGCTTTCAGACAGGATTTGGAAAACAAAAGAATTACAGAAAGCGTTGTTCATTTGAAAAAGAATGGAGGATATGCAGAACTGGGTCTGGGGCTCGACTCGTACCTCGAATATTTTCGTTTTACTGCTGAGTTCCGGTTTTCGTATGGTTTAAACAACCTTATCAGACATGATACAGAAATTCCTGTCCCATATTATGGATTTATTTTTAAAGAGTTAAATTCGAATATATTTACACTGATCTTTTATTTTGAGTAATCTCTTTAAAATTTTCCACGTGAATTCTAAACATCTATATTTAATTTACGTAAAAGGATTCAATCATATCACCGAAAATCTGTTGTATTGAAAAAGGAACTTAATATTGCCGTATCTCCTGCTCAGGCATACGATTTATCAAAACTGAAAATAGTCGTTTCGGAAAACCTTAAAGTAGAAAGTCTCCGCATTCAAAGTCTTGTTGTAAAACGCAGGTCAATCGATGCAAGAAACTCTAATATCCGGGTTAATCTTGGTATAGATGTCTTTATAGACGAACCAATGCAACAGACCGAAAAATCATTTTTCTCGTATCCTGATGTTTCGAAAAAACCTCCTGTTGTAATAGTTGGTGCCGGTCCGGCCGGATTGTTTACGGCACTCCATCTTATTGAGCTTGGGTTTAAACCAATGATTTTTGAGCGTGGAAAGAATGTAAGTGAGCGGAAACGGGATATTGCTGCTATACATGGTGAGCATATTGTAGATCCCGATTCAAATTATGGATTTGGTGAAGGGGGAGCAGGTACTTTTTCTGATGGAAAATTATATACCCGGTCGAAAAAAAGAGGCGATGTACGAAAAATCCTGGAAGTCCTTAATTTTCATGGTGCACAGGATGAAATATTGATTGATGCTCATCCTCATATTGGTACAAATGTGTTGCCACGCGTGATAGTAGCAATCCGCAACAGCATCCTGAATGCGGGAGGAGAGTTCCATTTTAATTCTCGTATTACAGATCTGGTTATTCGGAATAATGAAGCAAAAGGGGTGGTGCTGCGCGATGGTTCCATTGTCGAAGGCATTGCAGTTGTTTTGGCGACAGGCCATTCATCACGCGACATTTACAGAATGATTCATGAAAGGGGAATACTTCTCGAATCTAAACCTTTTGCTGTAGGAATCAGAGTGGAACATCCGCAGGAATTGATTGACAGGATACAATACCATGGTACCAAAAGAGGAGATTATTTACCAGCCGCCGCCTATTCGTTTGTTGAACAGGTTAACGATCGCGGTGTTTATTCGTTCTGCATGTGCCCTGGCGGAGTGATAGTTCCTGCTGCAACAGCGCCAGGTGAACTTGTAGTAAACGGTATGTCGCCATCAGACAGAGGTGGTCTTTTTGCTAATTCAGGCATGGTTATTGAAATCAGGCCGGATGATCTGCTGGTTAAAAACAATCTTCAGGATGTATTTGCCGGACTTCGGTTTCAGGAAGATATTGAGAAGCAATGTTATAAAATGGCCGGAAATACCCAATTTGCACCTGCTCAACGTCTTGCGGATTTTGTGATTGGTCGAAAAAGTTTGAACCTTCCTGTATCTTCCTACAAACCTGGAATAATTGAGTCTCCCCTTCATGAATGGTTGCCGCGTTTAGTCGGTCCTGGTTTGCAGGAAGGGCTTAAGCTGATTGGACGAAAAACCAAAGGGTATATTACCAACGAAGCAGTTGTGCTTGGTGTTGAATCGAGGACTTCTTCGCCTCTTCGAATTCCGAGAGATATGGAAACTCTTGAACACGTGCAGATAAAGCGACTTTTCCCCTGTGGTGAAGGGTCAGGTTATGCTGGAGGAATTATGTCTTCAGCAGTAGATGGCGAACGTGTCGCCGAAATGATAGCTAATCTTTACAAATAATTCGTCGTCGAAATTCGGCGCAGATGATAGACGTGGCTATGGCAACATTCAGCGATTCTGATGTTGCAATTCCAGTCGGATACGAAGGAATATTGATCCTCCTTGAAATACAGGCAGCTGTATTTTCAGAAATGCCGTTTCCTTCATTTCCCATCACAACCAACCCATTAGCAGTTAAATCACATTTATAGAGGTTTTCACCTTCCATAAGAGCCCCATAAATCGGAATATTTAACTGTTTTGCCTTTGCCAGGAAGTCGGGTAACGAAACGTAGCAAACCTTCACGCGTGCCAATGCACCCATAGTCGCCTGTACCACTTTATGATTATATAAATCAGCACTTTCCTCTGAACAGACGATATTCCTGATTCCAAACCAATCGGCAAGCCGCACAATGGTTCCAAGATTGCCAGGATCCTGAATGGTATCGAGTACAAGTGTAAGGTTGGCCTTGATTTCATTCCAATCGATTTCTGATTTCGGAATCTTAAAAACAGCAACTATATCAGGTGTGGTTTTCAGAAAACTAATCCTCGAAAGGTCTTCTTTATCGGTAATTTCAATATTCAAATCATATTTATGACCGATCAATTCAGCGGCTATTGGCTTGGTACAGAATAATTCAGAGACAACAATTTCTGATTTAAGCAGATCAAAGACAAGCTTTTTCCCTTCAGCAATAAAAAGGCCGGTACTTGACCTGTTTTTTTTAAGATCGAGCGATTTGATCAGATTTATTTTATTTTTTGACAGCACTTTATAGAATGATTTGGAACATCCCAAAAATAATCCATTTTTAATTTGACAGGTTAATTATCTTTGCTTAAGTTTTATTAATACTATAAATTTGGGTTCCTGGGATAAATACAAAATTGCGATTGTTATAGCTGCTTTTGTGGCTATGGGTTTGGCATCATGTCGGACTGTTAAATATGTTCCTGAAAATCAGTATTTACTAGCGAAATCAAAGATATCTGTCGATAATAAGTCCATTAATAAAGTGGAATTAAAGATGTACATGAAGCAAAAACCAAATACCAAAATTCTTGGCTTTTGGCGGTTTCATCTTGGTCTGTACAATCTTTCAAGTAGCAAAAAGGATGATGGAATTTTCAAAAGGATAGGTGAGCCGCCAGTAATTCACAGCACCTATCTGACACAAATGTCAAAAGAGGAATTTCAGCGTTTTATGCGAAATAAAGGGTTTTACCAGGCAAAGGTCACAGATACAATAATTTATAAAAAAAATCAAAAGGCGGAAGTTTACTATACGATAGTTGCAAACGCCCCAACTCGGATTAAATCCTATAAAACTGAAATCCTTGATGGTTCAATTAAAGAATTTAGTAAAGGCGATTCAGCGAAAACATTGATTAAAATAAATGGAACTTTCGACACGGATGTATTGGCAGCGGAGAGCAAGAGGGTACTGAATCGTTATCAAAATGACGGATTTTTCCGCATTAACAAAAACGAAATTTATTTTGAGGCTGATACTACAAAAGCTTCGAAGAGTGTAAATCTTAATCTGGTAGTTGAGAAAGAAAATATCTCAAATGACCCTGCAATAGTTCAGGACAGAGATCACCAACGGTTTACTTTCCGTAATTTTTATTTTTTTACCGATTACGAAACACAAAAACAACTATTTGCCGAGAATAAAGATATTGCAGCTATTGAAAAAAACGATACTGTCAGGGTTGATAACCAGTATTTTATTTCAAAAGGGAAGATGAAGTACAATCCTGAGATGCTTATGAATATGAATCATATAAGTGATAAAGGATATTACAGTATTGATCTTGTTGAACGAACCTATAATGAGCTGTTTTCTTTGCGATTATTCAAGCTGATCAACATTCGGTTTGTTGAAACAAGCGTGCCTGACTCGCTTGGTAACCCCACCCTTGATTGTATTATTCAATTATCACCTACAGTCAGGCAATCCTATTCTGTTTCGCTTGAAGGTACAAACTCTCTTGGTAATTTTGGGATTGCAGGAAATCTGGGGTATCAGCATAAGAACATATTTAGAGGCGGAGAACTGCTCGATGTTAACTTGCTAGGGGCCACCGAAAAACAAATTTATGGAGCCGGTAGTTCGATGACTACATTTAATTCATTTGAAACCGGCATAGCTACAAAGATTACTTTGCCTAAGTTTCTGGCACCGCTTAAAACAAAAAGTCTTTTTATCTACTCTACTCCGCAAACCCTGATGAACCTTTCTTATAATTATCAGCGCAGGCCCGATTATACGAGAACAATTCTTAGTGCAAGTCTTGGATATCAATGGAAATCATCGGAATATACAACACAGAAGGTGAATCTCATCGATTTGAACATGGTTCGGATGCTTACCTTTGATCCTGCTTTTGTGGCGCGCATCCAAAATCTCTATATCAAAAGTTCCTATACCGATCACTCTATCTCAGCATGGAACTACAGCTTTACCCGTAATACGCAGAATATTCAAAAAAGGTCGAATTACAGTTATTTGAGGGCTTCTTTCGAAACTGCAGGTACTATTCTTTATGGAGTCAGTAAGCTGTTTGATCGCAGGCTTCATTCCACTGATTCAATCGGAGGTTCAAAATACTATTTTCTTGGAACTCCTTTTGCGCAATACCTTAAAACCGATTTAGAATATCGGAGGGGATTGTTGATTGATAAGTTTAATGCTTTGGTATTTAGGGCCTTTGGAGGTGTTGTCATTCCTTTTGGCAATTCCGATCAGGTTCCTTTTGAACGAAAATACTTTACGGGAGGTGCCAATGGAATCAGAGCATGGCCAGTACGAACATTGGGCCCTGGTTCCTACAAAACAAATCCCAATGAATTTCCCAATCAGTCAGGCGATATTAAATTGGAGGCAAATGCTGAATATCGTTTTGCGATGATCGGCGATTTTGAGGGCGCCCTGTTTGTTGATATGGGAAATATCTGGTCATTAAAGGATAATCGGCCCGGAACCGAGTTTGCCATGACCAGATTTTATAAAGAGATCGCGATTGGTACCGGCGCCGGTTTGCGATACGATTTTTCATTTGTGATTATTCGTGTAGATTTGGGCATTAAGCTTCATGATCCTTCTATGAATCTTGGCGAACGCTGGATTCCGGCAAGTAATTGGCTTAAGAAGGACAATTATAATATCGCTTTTGCGATTGGTTACCCATTCTGATTTTTTCTTGTTGAAATATTATCAATGAGAAAGGCAGGTTGGTAGAATAATGTATTTCATTTTTTTGTATTTTAGTCGTTTAAACCAGACGACTAAAATTCAGCTCAATGAAAACTAATTGGATACGTGAACTGTTCAGCTTTTCAAAAAAAGAGCGTTTGGGAATAGTAAGTTTACTCTTTATTATCTTCCTTCTAGTTGCGATCGGAAAGTTGATTCCATACCTGGTTCCTTCAAATACAATCGATTTCTCGAAATGGGAAGCAGAAGTGAACACTTACCTGGCAAATTCAAAGAAGCAAATCGCTGTCGGAAGAACTCTTAAACTCGTTGTATTTAATCCTAATGAGGTTGATTCTTTAGGTTTAGTTGATATGGGGGTGCCATCAAATGTAGTTGCAAACTGGATGAAGTACCTCGAAAAAGGGGGGAGATTCAGAGATAAAGAGGGGGTGAAAAGAATCTTTGGAATGACATCCGGCTTATTTGAGCAATTGGATAGTTTCATGATAATCCCAAAAGTGAGCGTTCAGGAAGTTAAAGCAGGTCGGAATGCCATCTTAGTTAAATCAAAAAGTGAATATAAACGCGACACAATCTTTAATCACTCCTTTATAAAAAGCAAAAAAGACCGTGTTGGCGTTTTAGAATTGAACAGTGCAGATTCACTTCATTTGCTCGAAATTCCTGGTATAGGTCCTGTTTTTGCTTCCAGGATTATACGTTATCGCAATCTTCTTGGAGGATACTATGCTGTAGATCAATTAAGAGAGGTATATGGAATGCGGGAAGAAAATTTCATTATTGTTGCAAAATATTTCAAGGCAGATCCGTCCTCACTTAAAACATTTAACATCAACTTTTCGACACTGAAGGATTTAGGACGCCACCCATATATCGGATTCAGAACAGCACGAAAAATATTCAATTTAAGAGATAGAATGGGGAAGTTTTCATCGCCGGAAGATCTTTCCCAGGTAGTGAGATCAGATTCATTAAAGCGGTTGATTCCGTATGTGAAATTCATTCAATGATTTATTAGAATATATTCTGTTTTGCAATTTTGAATATTTTTTAACTTCATAGTTTGATTAATAATAGAAAATTCATAAATTTGCCGTCCGAAATACAGAGAAATTTAAATAAAATAAAACAACAAATCGTATGATTGTTATTCCAGTAAAAGACGGCGAAAACATTGAACGTGCTTTGAAACGCTTCAAAAGAAAAATCGAAAAAACAGGTGTTGTGAAAGAGCTTCGCATCCGTCAGGCTTTCGAGAAACCATCAATAACCCGCCGTACTGAGATTAAAAAGGCGATCTATATCGAAGATTTACAGCGTTCAGAAGAATAAATCGTCCGAAAGGAAAGATTCTAGGAGGAACAGTTTTTTTTTCGTATATTGAGTGCGGAAATCATTGTCACCCGAAATGTTGAATACTGAACTTTTTCTCAACTATCTGAAATACGAAAAGCGGTATTCGCAAAATACCCTTACCGCTTACGAAAATGACCTCGACCAATTTGTTTTGTTTGGAAAGAAATTGGTTGAGGATTTTTGTGTGGAAGAAGTAGATTATCATCTTATTCGTCAATGGATTGTATCACTGATGGATAACGGTATTTCCGCCAAAAGTGTGAACCGAAAAGTCTCTGCATTAAAGACTTTTTTTAAGTTTTTAATGCGTGAAGGGGTAATTGAGAAAAATCCCACAGACAAGATCGCTATTCCTAAGATGGGCAAGAAGCTGCCGGTTTTCGTACAAGAAAAGGAGATGAACCGATTACTTGATGGAAGATTTTTTACGAAAGATTTTGAGGGGAAACGTGATAAAGCAGTAGTGAGTCTGTTTTATGGTACAGGAATAAGGTTGTCAGAATTAGTTGGCATCCGGTTTTCCGATCTTAACCTAAACGAAAAAATGGTGAAGGTAAATGGGAAACGTGATAAACAGCGTTTAGTTCCATTTCCATTGGAAATATCAAAAGTTTTAAGTGATTACATTGAATTACGAAATGAACTTTTTCCCGATTCCGGAAATTTTCTTTTTCTGACAGGAAATGGCGACCCGGCTTACAACAAATTGATCTATCGTATTGTTAAAAGACAATTGTCGCTTGTTACGACAGTTGATAAAAAAAGTCCGCATATTTTGCGACATAGTTACGCGACACATCTGCTCAATCGTGGAGCCGATCTGAATGCAATCAAGGAGTTGCTGGGACATGCAAATCTCGCCGCAACTCAGATTTACACGCATACTACGTTTGAACAACTAAAAAAAGTTTACAAACAAGCTCATCCGAGGGCTTAAATTAAAGGAGAAAAATTATGGACGTTAAAGTACAAAGTGTTCATTTCAAAGCCGACCAGAAGCTGATCGACTTTTGCGAAAAACGAATTAGCAAACTGGAGCTTTTTTTTGAAGGAATTATCGGATCGGAAGTGATCCTAAAACTCGAAAAGGACGAAGATCAGGAAAATAAAGTGGCTGAGATTAAACTTTCGGTGCCGTCGAATGAATACCTTTTTGCTAAAAAACAAGCGAAATCCTTCGAGGAAGCTGTTG
This sequence comes from Mariniphaga sp., assembly GCA_025355585.1. GTDB lineage: Bacteria > Bacteroidota > Bacteroidia > Bacteroidales > Prolixibacteraceae > JAAFHB01. Next base: position 18,287 of record JANXZJ010000030.1, read on the forward strand.
ATCTTGCAGTGGATGCACTTCGTAAACAGTTAGATAAATACAAAATGAAAGTCAAATCCAAATAAATTTTAAAAAAGTAGTTTAATTGGCTTTTTAGAAAGAAAAATAGATTAAATTTGCAGACCATTTTTGAGGCACGATTCTTTAAAGTGGTCTGTTCTTTTAAGGATTGAATTTGTGTAATTATAAAGAAGCGGCGATAGATATTGCGACGTATTTGCCTTGGGGTATTCTCCTAAAGCAGTCAGCAACATTGATCCGATTAAAGCTGAAAGGTTTTAATCGAAATGCATTTTGAAGTATCAGTTTAAACACAATATTGGGGGAGATACCAAAGCGGCCAACTGGGGCAGACTGTAAATCTGCTGGCGTACGCCTTCGTAGGTTCGAATCCTGCTCTCCCCACCACTTCTTTTCGGATTTTTTCGGCAAACCTTAAAGGGGGAATAAGCGGGAGTAGCTCAGTTGATAGAGCATTAGCCTTCCAAGCTGAGGGTCGCGGGTTTGAGTCCCGTCTCCCGCTCAAGTTTGCCAGTGTAGCTCAGGGGTAGAGCGCTTCCTTGGTAAGGAAGAGGTCATGAGTTCAATTCTCATCACCGGCTCTGATAAGATGAATAGAATAAATATTAAACGTTAAAAAAAAATTAAGTTATGGCTAAAGCACATTATGACAGGTCGAAACCCCATGTAAACATTGGTACTATCGGTCACGTGGATCATGGCAAGACAACTCTTACTTCTGCTATTACTATGGTATTGGCAAAAAGAGGTCTTTGCGAAATTAAATCTTTCGATTCAATCGATAATGCTCCTGAAGAGAAAGAACGTGGTATTACTATTAATACTGCACACGTTGAATACGCAACTGAAAATCGTCACTATGCACACGTTGACTGTCCTGGACATGCTGACTACGTGAAAAACATGGTAACTGGTGCTGCCCAGATGGACGGTGCAATTATCGTTGTTGCCGCAACTGACGGTCCTATGCCGCAGACACGCGAACACATCCTTCTTGCACGTCAGGTAAACGTTCCTCGTTTGGTCGTTTTCATGAACAAAGTTGACATGGTTGAAGATCCTGAAATTCTTGAACTTGTTGAAATGGAAATTCGTGATCTTCTTACATTCTACGATTTTGACGGTGATAATACTCCTGTAATTCAGGGTTCTGCACTTGGTGCATTGAACGGTGAACCAAAATGGGAAGAAAAAGTTATGGAATTGATGAATGCTGTTGATACATGGATTCCAATTCCTCCTCGTGATGTTGATAAACCTTTCCTTATGCCCGTTGAAGACGTTTTCTCTATCACTGGCCGTGGAACTGTTGCTACAGGTCGTATCGAAACTGGTAAGATTCATACTGGTGACGAAATTGAAGTTATTGGTCTTGGCGCTGAAGGTCGTAAAACCGTTTGTACTGGTGTTGAAATGTTCCGTAAGATTCTTGATGACGGACAAGCTGGTGACAACGTTGGTTTATTACTTCGCGGTGTTGACAAAAAAGAAATCAAACGTGGTCAGATTCTTGCTAAATCAGGTTCAATCACTCCTCACACTACATTTAAGGCTGAGGTTTACATCCTGAAAAAAGAAGAAGGTGGACGTCATACTCCATTCCACAATAAATATCGCCCACAGTTCTACATCCGTACACTGGATATTACCGGCGAAATCAACCTTCCGGAAGGTACCGAAATGATTATGCCAGGTGATAACGTTACAATCACGGTAGAATTGATCTATCCTGTTGCTTTGAATCTTGGTCTTCGTTTCGCTATCCGCGAGGGTGGTCGTACCGTAGGTGCTGGTCAGGTAACTGAGATTATTAAATAATCTGATTCTCAATATTTAAAGTAATACAGTCCTAAACTCCGGTTTGGGACTGTATTTACGGATAATACGGATAAACTCTTAAAGGGAGTAACGTTAAGTTCGATTCTGGCTATCCGTCAAAAATATATTTTTGTAACGAAATTTGTCTCAATTCAAATGAATTTAACCAATTATTTAAACGAATCCTACAATGAACTCGTCCACAAGGTTTCATGGCCTACATGGAGTGAGTTGCGTAATAGTGCAATAGTAGTAATGATTGCTTCCTTTATAATCGCACTGGTAATATTTTTCATCGATTCCGGCTTCCGAGGTTTGATGAAATTGATTTACAGTTTTTTCTATTAATTATATTTCTGGAGGTCCGTAATGAGCGATAATCAACGTAAATGGTATGTTCTTCGAGCTATTGGTGGAAAAGAGAAGAAGGTCAAGGAATATATCGATAATGAAGTAGCGAATTCTGGGCTTCAGGAGTTTGTATCCCAAGTCTTAATCCCTGTGGAGAAGGTATATCAGATCCGGAATGGGAAAAAGGTTGCTAAAGACCGCAATTTTTTCCCCGGTTACATTCTGATCGAAGCTTCACTGGTGGGCGAAATAGCCCATATGCTTAGAAATGTACCCAATGTTATTGGTTTTTTGGGCGACACAAAAGGGGGCGAACCTGTTCCCATGCGTCAGTCTGAAATTAACCGTATCCTTGGGAAAGTTGATGAGCTCCAGGAAAGCGGAGAAGAATTTGATACCCCATTCATTGTAGGCGAGACAGTAAAAGTGACTGATGGGCCATTTAACGGCTTCAACGGAACCATTGAGGAAATCAATGTTGAGAAGAAGAAGCTTAAAGTTATGGTTAAAATTTTCGGTCGTAAAACACCCTTGGAGCTTAGCTTTATGCAAGTGGAAAAGGAGTAAGTAATTTTTTTTAAAAAACGTTATGGCTAAAGACATTGCTGGATTAATCAAGTTACAGATCAAAGGTGGTGCAGCAAATCCTTCACCTCCGGTTGGCCCTGCTTTGGGATCCAAAGGGGTGAACATCATGCAGTTCTGTAAACAGTTCAATGCACGGACCCAGGATCAGGCTGGAAAAGTATTACCGGTGATCATTACCGTTTACGGTGATAAATCATTCGATTTTGTAGTAAAGAACCCTCCTGTAGCCGTTCAGTTGATTGATGCTTCGAAGATTAAAAAAGGATCTTCGGAACCTCACGTTAACAAAGTCGGTTCAGTTTCCTGGGATCAGGTGAAAGAAATTGCAGAGATCAAAATGCCCGACTTAAACTGTTTCTCGTTAGAGGCAGCGATGAGTATGGTGGCCGGAACTGCAAGAAGCATGGGGATTACCGTAACAGGCAAATCACCGATTATTAACTAATTAAAGTTAAGGTTGAAATGGCAAAAGTTACCAAGAATAAGAAAGCTGCATTGGCAAAACTCGAAGCTGGAAAAGTCTATGGTTTACATGAAGCTACTGAATTAGTAAAAGCAATTACTTTTACCAAATTCGATGCTTCGGTGGATATTGATGTAAGGCTTGGAGTTGATCCTAGAAAAGCTAATCAAATGGTTCGTGGTGTAGTAACTTTGCCCCATGGTACCGGAAAAGAAGTACGGGTTCTCGCACTGGTTACTCCCGACAAGGAGGCCGAAGCGCTTGAAGCTGGTGCTGATTTTGTAGGACTCGACGACTACATCGATAAAATCAAAGCTGGTTGGACCGATGTAGATGTTGTTATTACGATGCCCCCGGTTATGGGTAAAGTTGGAGCGTTAGGACGTATATTAGGGCCGCGTGGTCTTATGCCTAACCCAAAGAGCGGAACTGTGACTATGGAAGTCGGTAAAGCCATCAAAGAAGTAAAGATGGGTAAAATCGATTTTAAAGTTGACAAGTTCGGTATTGTACACACTTCCGTTGGTAAAGTATCGTTTGAACCACAACAAATTGTGGAAAACGCCAGGGAATTTGTTCTCACTATTCAAAAATTAAAACCCGCTGCTGCTAAAGGTACATACATAAAGAGTATTTATGTGTCAAGTACTATGAGCCCCGGCATCCAGGTTGAACCAAAAACTTGCCTGGATAAGTAAATAATGTTGAAATGAAGAAATCAGAAAAATTACAGGTTATTGAAAAACTGACCAAACAGATTAATTCATACAGCCATTATTACCTTGCCGATATCTCAAACCTTAATGCTGAAGTTACTGGTAACCTCAGAAGGTTGTGCAACAAACGGGAAGTTAAATTGGTTGTAGTTAAGAATACGATCCTCCGCAAAGCTCTTGAGAACTCTGAAAAGAATTCGGTTGAGCTTAGCGATGTACTTGTAAATAATACATCGATCATGTTTTCGAATACCGGAAGCGTTCCTGCAAAACTCATTAAAGAGTTTAGCAAGAAGAACAAAAAACCGGTATTGAAGGGTGCTTATGTTGAACAATGTACCTATGTAGGTGCAGACCAACTTGAAGCGTTGATCAATGTTAAATCAAAAGAAGAATTGATTGGCAGCATTATCGCTACTCTTCAGTCTCCGATAAAAAATGTGATATCCGCACTGCAATCAGGGGGACAAACTATTGTCGGCGTATTGAAAACGTTGGAAGAGCGTAATGCTTAGTTTGAATTTTTTAGTATAAAATAAAGAATAAATTAATATTTAAATCTCAAGTAAAATGGCAGATCTTAAAAAACTTGCAGAAGAACTTGTTAACCTGACAGTTAAAGAAGTTAATGAGCTTGCAGGCATCCTTAAATCAGAATACGGTATCGAACCAGCTGCAGCAGCAGTTGCAGTTGCGGGTCCTTCTGCAGCGGCCGAAGCTGAAGCACCTGCTGAAAAAACTGAATTTGATGTAATCCTCAAATTTGGTGGTCAGTCGAAATTAGCCGTTGTCAAATTAGTTAAGGAACTTGCTGGTCTTGGACTGAAAGAAGCAAAAGACCTGGTTGACAATGCACCTAAGGCAATCAAAGAAAAAGTTTCAAAAGAAGAGGCAGAATCTCTTAAAGCACAACTTGAAGAAGCTGGCGCTGAAGTTGAAATCAAATAGGATTAGACCTGTACTACAAGGTTATATGCGGTTTAGAATCCCGTCTCGGGATTCTAAACCTTTTCATGTTTATATTTCGGTTCCTTAATTTGGCTGATAATGTCCTCAAATTACATAAATCAAAGGATTAGTTTTGCATCCACAAGAAGCAAACTTGAGTACCCCGATTTCCTGGAGGTGCAGATTAAATCTTTTAAAGAATTTTTCCAGTTGGGAACCTCTCCGGAGGATCGAAAGAATGAAGATCTTTACCAGGTCTTTCAGGAGAATTTCCCGATTTCCGATACACGAAATAATTTCGTACTCGAATTTATCGACTATCAGGTCGATCCGCCCCGATACAGCATCGAAGAATGTATTGAGCGAGGCTTAACTTATAGTGTGCCTTTAAAAGCCAAGCTTAAGCTTTTTTGCACCGACCCTGAGCACGAAGATTTTGATACTGTCGTCCAGGATGTCTATCTTGGAACTGTTCCTTACATGACTCCTACCGGATCGTTCGTTATCAACGGCGCCGAGCGGGTGGTTGTTTCTCAGCTTCACAGATCTCCGGGTGTATTTTTTGGGCAAAGTGTTCATGCTAATGGCACTAAACTTTATTCAGCAAGGGTAATTCCGTTCAAAGGTTCCTGGATCGAATTTGCAACAGACATTAATAATGTGATGTTTGCTTATATCGACAGGAAAAAGAAATTACCAGTTACAACTTTACTTCGCGCAATTGGATACGAAAGCGACAAGGACATCCTTGAAATTTTCGATCTGGCCGATGAAATCAAAGTTTCAAAAACTGCATTGAAAAAGTATGTAGGTCGGAAACTTGCCGCACGTGTTTTGAAAACGTGGGTTGAGGATTTTGTTGATGAAGATACGGGCGAAGTCGTCTCTATCGAACGTAATGAAGTAATCGTTGATCGCGAAGTTGTAATTGGAAATGAGCATGTTGATGAAATTCTTGACTCCGGAACAAAGACAATTCTTTTACACAAGGAAGAAGCTGGTTCAGGTGATTTCGCTATTATCTACAACACGCTTCAAAAAGACCCGTGTAACTCCGAAAAGGAGGCAGTTTTACATATCTACAGGCAGCTTCGTAACTCCGAACCGCCTGATGAGGCTACTGCCCGCGACGTAATCGATAAATTGTTCTTCTCTGAAGTTCGTTACGATTTAGGCGAGGTTGGTCGTTTCCGTATCAATAGGAAGTTAGGTCTGAATATTGATATGACCACCAGGGTACTTACTAAGCAAGATATTATCGAGATTATTAAGTATCTGATCAAATTGATCAACTCCAAAACTGATGTTGATGATATTGACCACTTGTCAAATCGTCGCGTCCGTACTGTTGGTGAGCAAATGTTTACACAGTTTGGTGTTGGTTTGGCCCGTATGGCTCGTACCATCCGTGAGCGGATGAATGTAAGGGACAACGAAGTTTTTACTCCGATTGACCTGATCAATTCAAAAACTTTAGTATCAGTTATAAATTCTTTCTTCGGAACGAATGCACTTTCGCAGTTTATGGATCAAACGAATCCATTGGCGGAAATGACCCACAAAAGACGTATGTCGGCTTTAGGGCCAGGTGGTCTTTCTCGTGAACGTGCCGGTTTCGAAGTACGAGATGTACATTATACGCACTACGGACGTCTTTGTCCGATTGAAACTCCTGAGGGTCCGAATATCGGATTGATATCTTCACTTTGTGTCTTTGCTAAAATCAACGATCTTGGATTTATTTCGACTCCATATCGTAGTGCCAGCAATGGTAAGGTCAACCTTAATAACGCTGATGTAGCTTATTTCACAGCTGAAGAAGAAGAGGGAAAAATCATTGCTCAGGCAAATGCGTTGATTGATGCCGAGGGAAATTTCATCAATGCAAGGGTAAAAGCACGGCTCGACGCCGATTATCCTTTAGCAAGCAAGGAAGATGCAAATCTTATGGATGTAGGTCCAAACCAGATTGCTTCGATCGCTGCTTCGTTGATTACTTTCCTCGAACATGATGATGCCAACCGTGCATTGATGGGATCGAACATGATGCGTCAGGCTGTTCCATTATTACGTCCTGAAGCACCAATTGTTGGTACCGGTCTCGAAAGCAATATCGCACGTGATGCCCGTATCAATTTATCAGCTGAAGGTCCGGGAGTTGTGGAGTTTGTTGATGCTTCCAAAATCGTCATCCGATATGATATGACCGAAGAAGAACGGTATGTCAGTTTCGAGCCCGATACAAAGACTTATAAACTTTCAAAATATAAGAAAACCAATCAGGGAACATGTGTCGACCTTAAACCACTTGTCCGTAAAGGTCAAAGAGTTGATTTAGGAGACATTATGACTGAAGGTTATGCAACTGCAAAAGGTGAACTGGCATTAGGTCGTAACCTGAAAGTGGCGTTTATGCCATGGCAGGGTTATAACTATGAGGATGCAATCGTTATCTCCGAACGTATTGTTCGAGACGATATCTTTACTTCTATTCATATTGATGAATACTCGCTCGAAGTTCGCGATACCAAACGTGGAGCAGAAGAGTTTACATCTGATATTCCGAATGTAAGCGAAGAAGCCACACGTAATCTTGATGAGAACGGGTTGATACGCATTGGTGCCATAGTTAAACCTGGAGATATATTGATTGGAAAGATTACCCCAAAAGGAGAATCTGACCCTTCACCGGAAGAAAAATTATTACGTGCCATTTTTGGTGATAAAGCCGGTGATGTAAAGGATGCGTCTTTAAAAGCGTCACCTTCACTCAATGGAGTAGTTATCGACAAAAAACTGTTTTCTCGTGTAGTAAAAGAGAAAAAGGGCAAAATGGCTACAAAACCATTGCTTGAGCAGATCGATGTAGAGCTTGAAACTGAAACCACCAGGCTTCGCGAGATTTTGATTGATAAGCTTTTTAACCTTGTCAATGGAAAAACTTCGCAGGGCGTGAAGGACTATTTCAATGCTGATTTAATTACCAAGGGAAATAAGTTTACGCTTAAGCAATTGCAAGGTATTGATTACATGAATGTTAATCCAAATAAATGGACAACAGACAAGGATAAAAACGATATGATCTCAGCGCTGGTGAATAATTTCATCATGAAATACAAGGAAGCAGAAGCTGTAGCACGTCGTAAACGATACAATGTAACAATTGGAGATGAACTTCCTGCAGGAATCCTGCAGTTGGCAAAAATCTATATCGCGAAAAAACGTAAACTTCAAATTGGAGATAAGATGGCCGGACGCCATGGTAACAAAGGTATTGTTTCCAGGATTGTTCGCGATGAAGATCTGCCTTTCCTTGCCGATGGAACACCGGTTGACATTGTTCTTAACCCGCTTGGTGTACCTTCGCGTATGAACCTCGGACAGATTTACGAAACTGTGCTTGGATGGGCAGGAAAAGAACTTGGTCTTACTTTTGCTACACCTATTTTTGATGGGGCAACTTTAGATCAGATTTGTGAATATACCGATAAAGCGGGAATTCCACGCTTCGGCAAAACAAACCTTTACGATGGTGAAACAGGCGATCCATTTGATCAACCTGCAACAGTAGGTATCATCTATATGCTGAAACTTGGCCACATGGTTGAAGATAAGATGCATGCTCGTTCTATCGGGCCATACTCTTTGATCACGCAGCAACCACTTGGAGGTAAAGCACAGTTTGGGGGTCAGCGTTTTGGTGAAATGGAGGTTTGGGCACTCGAAGCATTCGGTGCGGCAAATATTCTTCAGGAAATCCTTACCGTTAAATCGGATGATGTTATTGGCCGTGCGAAAGCTTATGAAGCAATTGTGAAAGGCGATCCACTTCCACACCCCGGAATCCCCGAATCTCTTAACGTGTTATTGCACGAATTAAGGGGACTTGGATTAAGCGTAAACCTGGAATAGTAAGTTCAAACTGAATATTTTACAGCTTGTTGTAAAATATTCAATTTGATCGTTGAGAATAAAATCAGTTATATTCTTACAATTTTTTTCAAAAAATTATGGCATTCAGACGAGATAATAAGGTTAAGAGTAACTTCACCAAGATCAGTATCAGTCTTGCGTCACCAGAGGAAATACTTGAACGCTCTCATGGGGAAGTTCTTAAACCTGAGACCATTAACTACAGAACTTATAAACCCGAACGTGACGGTCTTTTTTGTGAAAGGATTTTCGGGCCTGTAAAGGATTACGAATGTCATTGCGGTAAGTACAAACGTATTCGCTACCGTGGCATCGTTTGCGACCGCTGTGGAGTTGAAGTCACAGAAAAGAAAGTGCGTCGTGAACGGATGGGACATATTTCGCTTGTCGTACCCGTAGTTCACATATGGTATTTTAAATCATTGCCAAATAAAGTTGGTTACTTGTTAGGACTTCCTACCAAGAAACTCGACATGATTATCTATTACGAAAGGTATGTGGTAATTAATGCGGGGATCAAACGCAATGATGGCGTAAAATATCTTGACTTTCTGACGGAAGAGGAATACATTGATATTCTGGAATCCTTACCAAAAGAAAATCAGATGCTTGATGATGAGCATCCGGATAAATTTATAGCCGATATGGGTGCAATTGCACTTCATAAATTGCTTGAAAGACTCGAGTTGGATGATTTATCCTACGATTTGAGACACAAAGCAGGCAACGAAACTTCGCAACAACGTAAAAATGAAGCGTTAAAACGTTTGAACGTAGTCGAGGCATTCCGTGCATCGAAAGGAAGAAATAAACCAGAGTGGATGATTGTGAAAGTTGTTCCGGTTATTCCTCCCGATTTACGTCCTTTGGTTCCATTGGATGGTGGCCGTTTTGCAACCTCTGACTTGAACGACCTTTATCGCAGGGTAATTATCCGCAACAACCGTTTAAAACGATTGATAGAGATCAAAGCTCCTGAAGTCATTCTCCGTAACGAGAAACGTATGTTGCAGGAAGCTGTTGACTCATTGTTTGACAACAGCCGTAAATCAAATGCTGTTAAAACTGATAACAACCGTCCTTTAAAATCACTTTCAGATTCTTTGAAAGGTAAACAAGGACGTTTCCGTCAGAACTTGTTAGGAAAACGTGTCGATTATTCCGCCCGTTCGGTAATCGTCGTCGGTCCTCACCTGAAACTACACGAATGTGGTATTCCTAAAGATATGGCTGCCGAGCTTTACAAACCTTTTGTAATCAGGAAACTGATTGAACGGGGAATTGTAAAAACGGTTAAGTCTGCCAAGAAAATTGTCGATCGTAAAGATCCTGTTGTTTGGGATATTTTGGAGAATGTGATGAAAGGTCACCCGGTTTTATTAAACCGTGCACCAACCCTTCACCGTTTATCAATTCAATCATTCCAACCGGTTTTGGTCGAAGGAAAGGCAATTCGTTTGCATCCTTTGGTTTGTACCGGTTTTAATGCCGACTTCGACGGTGACCAGATGGCTGTTCACCTTCCACTTGGAAATGCTGCTATCCTCGAGGCTCAGGTCTTAATGTTGTCATCGCACAACCTTTTGAACCCTGCTAATGGTGCACCTATCACTGTTCCTTCGCAGGACATGGTTCTTGGGTTGTACTATATGACAAAAGCCCGTAAAGATGCCAAAGGAGAAGGATTATCTTTTTATTCACCCGAAGAAGCGATTATTGCTTACAACGAGGGGAAAGTCGACATGCACGCCATTGTAAACGTCAGGTCTCAGGATCTTGACGAAAATGATGAGCTTAAAACAATGATGATTGACACAACCCTGGGACGTATCCTGTTTAATGAATATGTTCCAAAGGCTGCCGGTTATATTAATAAGATTCTTACAAAAAGAGCTTTAAGAGATATTATTGCCGATATTCTTAAACGAACAGATAATGCTACTACGGCTCAGTTCCTTGATGATATCAAAGATCTTGGGTACAAAATGGCTTATCGTGGCGGTTTGTCCTTTAACCTTGATGATGTAATTATTCCTGATGTGAAAGCCGAATTGGTTGCTGAAGGATTTGCAGGAGTTGATGAGATCCTGAATAACTACAACATGGGTTTCATTACCAATAACGAAAGATACAATGGAGTAATTGATATCTGGACACATGTTAATGCCAAGTTGACACAGAGCGTAATGAAAACAATTAGTACAGATAGACAGGGGTTTAACTCTGTTTATATGATGCTTGATTCAGGAGCCCGTGGTTCGAAAGAACAGATTCGTCAGCTGTGCGGTATGCGTGGATTGATGGCGAAACCACAAAAGTCTGGTTCAACTGGTTCTCAGATTATCGAAAACCCGATTTTGGCCAACTTTAAAGAAGGACTTTCGGTACTTGAGTACTTTATTTCTACTCACGGTGCTCGTAAAGGTCTTGCAGATACGGCTTTGAAAACGGCAGATGCTGGTTACTTAACCCGTCGTCTTGTCGATGTTGCTCAGGATGTGATTATTAATCTTGAAGATTGCGGTACATTACGCGGACTTGTTGCAACTGCCTTGAAGAACAACGAAGAAGTTGTTGCTTCATTGTCTGAACGAATCCTGGGACGTACCACAGTTCACGATATTCACCATCCTCTCACAGGCAAACTGATTATTAAAGCCGGTGAAGAGATTATCGAAGATGTTGCCGCAATTATTGAAGATTCACCGATTGAGCATGTCGAAATCAGGTCAGTATTGACTTGTGAGGCTGAGAATGGTGTTTGTGCAAAATGTTACGGCCGAAATCTTGCAACAGCTAAGATGATACAATTGGGTGAAGCTGTAGGGGTTATCTCGGCACAGTCAATTGGTGAGCCAGGAACACAGCTTACACTGCGTACATTCCACGTTGGGGGTATTGCCGGTAACGTTTCAACACAATCAACTGTTGTTGCCCGTTATGATGGTATTGCTGAAATTGAGGAGTTACGTGCTGTTGAATCTATAGATGAAAAAGGTGAGTCAGTTGATATAGTTGTCAGCCGTCTTGCAGAACTCAAAATTATTGATAAAAATACAGGCATAACACTTTCTACACACAGTCTTCCTTACGGATCTAAATTGACTGTAAAGAATGGTGCTGATATCAAGAAAGATACCATTATTTGCGAATGGGATCCATATAATGGTGTAATTGTAAATGAATTTAATGGACGTGTTTCGTATAGCGATTTGATTGACGGTGTAACTTGCCGTGAAGAATCGGATGAACAAACCGGTTACAAAGAGAAGGTAATCATCGAAACACGTGATAAAACAAAGAATCCTACATTACAGATAGTTGACGAAAGCGGCAACGAAATTCGTTCTTATAACCTTCCGGTTGGTGGTCACTTAAGTGTCGACGATAATCAGATGGTAAAAAGTGGAGAGGTTCTTGTTAAGATCCCTCGTGCTTCGGGTAAAGCTGGCGATATCACTGGAGGACTTCCGCGAGTTACTGAGCTTTTCGAAGCCCGTAACCCATCGAATCCTGCTGTTGTATCTGAAATTGACGGAGAAGTAAGTTTAGGAAAAATTAAACGTGGTAATCGCGAAGTCGTAATTACATCACGCACAGGTGAAGTCAAAAAATACCTTGTTCCACTGTCACGACAGATTTTGGTTCAGGAAAGTGACTATGTCCGCGCTGGTATTGCACTTTCCGATGGAGCAATCACCCCGTCAGATATCCTTGCAATCAAAGGGCCTACTAAAGTTCAGGAATATATCGTTAATGAAGTTCAGGACGTCTACCGTATGCAGGGTGTGAAGATCAATGACAAGCACTTCGAAGTAATTGTGCGTCAGATGATGCGTAAAGTTGAGATTGAAGATGCCGGTGATACACGATTCCTTGAAAAGCAGGTTGTTGACAAAGGTGATTTCACCACTGAAAATGACTGGATCTTCGCAAAGAAAATTATCATTGAATCAGGAGATTCAGAGGCTTTACGTCCGGGTATGATTATTACGGCGCGTCGTTTAAGGGATGAAAATTCCTTACTCAAACGCAGAGATAAGAAAACTGTTGAGGCCCGCGATGCGGTTCCAGCTACTTCAAGCCAGGTTTTGCAAGGGATCACACGTGCTTCTCTTCAAACAAAATCTTGGATGTCAGCTGCTTCGTTCCAGGAAACAACCAAGGTTCTTAACGAAGCTGCCATAAATGGTAAAATCGACTACCTTGAAGGTCTGAAGGAGAACGTAATTTGTGGACATTTAATTCCTGCCGGAACCGGTAACCCAATGTTTAAGAACATTGTTGTTGGTTCAAGAGACGAATACGATCGTTTGATCGATTCGAAAAAAGGTGACGGTGGAAATGATGAAGAAGACGATTATTAATTGAGCGCTATGAACGACGAATTTCAAAATCCGAATCAGTTGAATATTGAGTTAACCGAGGAAATTGCTCAGGGAACCTATTCTAATCTGGCAATTATCACACATTCTCCGTCGGAGTTCGTGATTGATTTTGTCCGTGTTATGCCAGGAATTCCAAAAGCCAATGTAAAGTCCAGGATCATTTTAACGCCTGAACATGCGAAAAGGTTGATGCTTGCACTTCAGGAAAACATCCTTAAGTTCGAATCTCTGCATGGTACTATCAATATTCAAGGCGGGCAGGACAACATGGCTCCAATGTCGTACAGTGGTCCAACTGGTCAGGCTTAATCCGTTGATATACAATATTGAATTAAAAGCTCTTCTCTCAAGGAAGAGCTTTTTTCAATTTTATAAAAAACGAATGATCCCGCTAATTTAATGTGTTATTACAATCTTTATTGCGACCCTATCCATTTTTAAAAAGAAAAGTTATACGGGATGCGTGCGAGATGAAAAAGCTTTCCGGTTTAAAGTTCGTCAATGCAACCAATTATGGTAATAAATTCGGTATTATCTGGCGAAAGCTTTTGGGATTGTGTTCGTTACCAAGCGACGGTGAGGATTGCCTTCATAAAATTTGAAGGTTATAAAATGGTTACTTAAAAAATGATTGTGATTGGGTTTGTTTTCAAAGAAAGGGCTGAAAGTTGGTTATTCATGAATGACTTAAGGTCAGTTTAATTGATGGAAAATCCTTTTTTAAAGGGAAATATTGCTCTTTTGTCAATAATCATTCTAAATTAATGAAGGTAAAATGCCAGATTTAATTTTCGAATGATTCAGTTATTTGTTCTAATGTATTGAATGTGCGATCTTCAGGGGTGTTGAATCTCAATTCCTCTATGATGTACCGCTTCTCTTGATGAATTCATAAAATTGAGGTTAATTATCAGAGTTGGTCGGCAAGAATTGAAGTTTTATATTTGCCGTCCGAAACCCTCATGCACAAAGGCTCGTCAAAGAAGTCGAGAGTTAATGAGGGTTCAATGTGGCCTTTTAATGCTGTTTCGTTTTCACATTAAAGATTCAAAATCATACAGAATAATTATGAAGGGTTTAAGAATTATTGTACTTGCAAAGCAGGTTCCTGACACGCGAAATGTTGGGAAAGATGCTATGAAAGCAGATGGAACTGTGAATAGGGCTGTTCTTCCTGCAATTTTTAATCCGGAGGATCTCAATGCACTCGAGCTTGCGCTGCGTGTAAAAGACGAGATTCCCGATACAACGGTTACAATTTTAACCATGGGTCCAGGCAGGGCCGCTGAAATTATCAGGGAAGGTTTATATCGGGGAGCTGATGGTGGCGTATTATTGACTGACAGGGCATTTGCCGGTTCAGATACTTTAGCCACCTCATATGCTTTATCTCAGGCTATCAAAGAGATGGGTGAGTTTGACCTTATTATTGCCGGTCGCCAGGCGATCGATGGCGATACAGCCCAGGTGGGCCCTCAGGTCGCCGAAAAATTGGGATTATTTCAGGTTACTTATGTCGAAGAGGTTCTTAAAGTTGAAAAGGCTAAAATTACTGTTCGCCGCCGGCTTGATAATGGAGTTGAAACGGTGAAAGCGCCTCTTCCTTTGTTATTGACTGTTAACAGTTCTGCACCAGATTGCCGTTCGCGCAATGCCAAATTGCTGATGAAATACAAACATGCCCGTACAGTTACCGAACGTCAGGCTGCAACTGAAGATTATCTCTATCTTTATGATGCCCGCCCTTTTCTTAACATCCACGAAATGACAGTGAATGAAATTAAGTCAGAGGCTGGTCAACTAGGTTTGGCTGGTTCGCCGACAAAGGTAAAACGAATCGAGAATGTTATCTTGCAGGCAAAGGATGCCAAAAGATTGACTGCTGCCGATAAAGGCATTAATGACTTGATGAAGGAATTGATCGATAGTCACGTAATTGGTTAGTAGTTAATTGTTTACTGGTATAAAAATAATCGAAGAATGAATAACATATTTGTTTATTGTGAAGTTGAAGAAGGAGTTGTTGCAGATGTAAGTCTCGAACTCCTCACCAAAGGGCGTAGCCTGGCCAATGAGCTGAAATGTCAGCTTGAAGCGGTAATTGTAGGTGCGAATCTTAAAGATGTTGAAAATCAGGTTATACCTTACGGCGTTGATGTTGTACATATCGTAGAGGATCCTCGTTTGGCACCCTATACTACCTCACCTCATGCAGCTGTCCTGATTAAACTATTTCAGGAAGAAAAACCTCAGATCGCTTTGATGGGTGCAACACCTATTGGCCGCGATTTAGGTCCAAGAGTTTCGTCTGCATTACACAGTGGTTTGACTGCCGATTGTACAAGTCTCGAAATCGGTGATCATGAGGATAAGAAAGAGGGTAAAATATATAAGAATCTTTTGTATCAGATACGTCCCGCTTTTGGAGGTAATATTATCGCGTGGATTATCAATCCCGATTGTCGCCCTCAGATGGCAACTGTACGTGAAGGCGTCATGAAAAAAGAGATTTTAAACGCCAAATACCCTGGCAAGGTCAATCGTCTTGAAGTGTCGAAGTATGTTTCAGATACCGATTTTGCTGTTCAGGTCATTGAACGTCATCTTGAAAAAAGGAAAATAAATATCAAAGGGGCCTCAATTGTTGTTTCCGGAGGATATGGGGTTGGTTCGAAAGAAAATTTCAAATTACTTTATGAGCTTGCAGATGTGTTGGGTGCCGAAGTAGGTGCATCACGTGCAGCTGTTGATGCGGGCTATACCGATCATGAGCGGCAGATTGGCCAAACAGGTATTACTGTTCGTCCGAAATTATACATCGCATGTGGTATTTCAGGACAGGTTCAGCATCGCGCCGGAATGGAAGAATCAGCTCAGATTATCTCAATTAATATTGACCCGGAAGCTCCGATTAACGCTCTGGCCGATTACGTTATTACCGGAGATCTGTCGGAAATCATTCCTAAAATGATTAAGTATTATAAACAAAATACGAAGTAAATCGTGATTAACCGGTTTATATCAAATAATTAAAAGAGAAATGGCAAATTTATATAACGATAATAGAGACTTAAAATTCCACTTAACGCATCCGATGATGCAGAAGTTGGTAATGCTAAAGGAGCGTAATTTCGTCGACAAATCCAGCTTTGATTATGCCCCTCTCGACTTTGAGGATGCTATGGACAGCTATGAGCGTGTTCTTGAGGTTGTTGGAGAAATAAGCGGTGATATTATTGGTCCAAATGCAGAATCAATCGATGCAGAAGGTCCACGTGTAGTTGATGGTCGTGTAATTTATGCAAGGGGAACTCAGGAAAACCTTGATGCGCTGGTTAAAGCTGGTTTGCTTGGAATTACGTTGCCAAGACGATTTGGCGGATTGAATTTCCCGATCGTTCCCTACATCATGGCAGCAGATATCGTTTCGCGTGCTGATGCAGGCTTTGTAAATATCTGGGGTCTTCAGGATTGTGCTGAGACTTTGAATGAATTTGCATCGGAAGATCAAAAAGAAAGATGGCTAACCCGTGTTGTCGCCGGCGAAACAATGGCCATGGACCTTACGGAACCTGATGCAGGATCCGATCTTCAGGCTGTTCAACTCAAGGCAACTTATTCAGAAGCCAAAGGAACTTGGATACTTAATGGTGTTAAACGGTTTATTACCAATGGTGACGGCGATATCGCACTTGTTTTGGCCCGTTCAGAAGAAGGTACCCGCGATGGTCGTGGTTTATCGATGTATGTATATGACAAGCGCAAAGGAGGCGTTACAGTACGAAGAATCGAACATAAGATGGGTATCATTGGTTCTCCAACTTGCGAACTTGTCTTTAAAGACGCTCCAGGTGAATTGATTGGTAATCGCAAGATGGGTCTTATCAAATACGTAATGGCCTTGATGAATGGAGCCAGACTTGGAATTGCCGCACAATCGGTCGGCATTTCTGAAGCTGCTTATCGCGAGGCATTACAATATGCAAAAGAGCGTGCCCAGTTTGGGAAAGCGATCATTCAATTTCCAGCCGTTTACGAAATGCTTTCGGTGATGAAGGCAAAACTCGATGCCTCCAGAACCTTACTTTACGAAACGTCCAGGTTCGTTGATCTCTACAAGACCTATCAGCATATTTCAGAAGAGCGTAAGCTGACCAATCCGGAGCGCGATGAAATGAAAGAATATCAGCGTTTGTCCGACTTGTTTACACCAATGGCGAAAGGGATCACATCTGAGTTCTGTAACCAGAATGCATACGATGCCATTCAGATCCATGGTGGATCTGGTTTCATGAAAGATTACGCTGTTGAACGTATCTACCGCGATGCCAGAATTACCTCGATTTACGAGGGAACTACCCAGTTGCAGGTGGTT
The DNA here is from genome assembly GCA_025355585.1 of Mariniphaga sp. Taxonomy (GTDB): domain Bacteria; phylum Bacteroidota; class Bacteroidia; order Bacteroidales; family Prolixibacteraceae; genus JAAFHB01. The sequence continues at coordinate 35,888 of JANXZJ010000030.1, forward strand.
GCAGCCATACGAGGTGTAACTACAGGAGGATACCTGAAACAGATACATGCTTACGAGAAGTCGGATCTTCGGCCGGAACTTGAAAAATTCCGTCGTATCCTGATCTCTTTGACACAGGATTATGAAGAGGCGGCCGATCGGGTGATTTCCGTAGGAGATAATGAATACATTGATTTCCATGCCCGCCGGTTAGTCGAAATGGCTACTTATATTATTATGAGTTACCTTCTTGTTATAGATGCCAACCGTGATATGGAATATTTCCGTTCTGCACAGGTTTTTAATAAAATGGCCAAGGGAGAGGTTAAAGCCCGGGGTGAATTTATTCGGGCCTCTTCGCTGGAGGATATAGGAAACTACAAATACTAATTAGAAGCCGGATTTATTCCGGCTTTTTTTTGCCCTGTACAATTTGTTTACCCATTTAAACGTAATTGATAAGGTTTAAAAGCAATGGGATTCTGATTCCTGCAACAGTTTCCCGAACCTGAATAAGGTAATTCATTGCGCATCCTCTTTTCGTTTTAATGTTTTCATGGTGGTTAGTGCAAGTTTGAACCCAAACGAAAGGGTATAGAACCAAAATTTAGATCCTTTTATGAAGATTGATGGCCAATACTCTTTTCCTGCGTCGCCTTTATCCTACGATTTGTCAGGTATTATTCATCAATAAATTGGCAGATTTGCTCCTCTCATAAATTATTTTGTCCCTTTAAAACACACCGAATCCAATGAAGTGAGGTTAAATTGAAAAATCATGGAAGATTCTGAGGTTTTTTGAATTTTAAATGACGTTCATTTCTGGCGGATTAAATGCCCGATTATCCCTTATTTTATTGGAATATGCGACGATTTGCCTGCTCAGCAATGCCTTTAAGGGAGAAGTATTGAATAAGTCTGTGTTTTATGGTGGGTTAATAAGCTATTATACAGTAGTATATATTGACCTGAATTATTTTGAAAAAAAAGTCATCACAACTGTTAAAAAGTAAAAAAAGGGTCTACATTTGCACCACGATTTAAGGGAACTGAATTAGGGAAATTTGATCGGCGTTCAGGGCATGTTTGAGTGGTTTGAGAGGGAAGAAAAGGGGTTTTAAAAAAACGAAAAAAAAGTTTTGGAGAAACGGAATAATGGATTAC
>JANXZJ010000044.1 GCA_025355585.1 Mariniphaga sp.
CCCGCCTTGACAAAAGGCTTCCTATACACTGTTCCATCGGTATTTGTATTAGTACCGACACTATTATTGGGAATTCACCAGGCAACTAAAAACAACCACCTTAACGAAGAGAAAGAAGATGAGTAATAACCAGCAAATAGTTTTGGATAACGATGGCAAATCCATCTGGAAGTTCCTGTTAGGTGAAATGAAACCCAAAGGTAAATTTTTCACCCTGTTTAATATTATATCAGTTCCAATTATTCTTTTAGGATTGGCACTAATTGTCCTTCGTTTCTGGAAAGGTTTAGGTGAGGTATCCAACGTAACACAGGATATACCATGGGGTTTATGGAAAGGATTTAATGTAGTTACAGGTGTTGCCTTTGCCGGTGGAGCGTATGTTTTGACATTTATGGTTTATATCCTCAATATGCGTAAGTACCACTCGATTATCCGGGTAACCGTATTGAATGGATTTCTCGCCTACGCCTTTTATGCCGGAGCTTTAGTTCTCGACCTTGGGCGTCCATGGCATATTTTTAATCCGATAATCGGTAACAGCTTTGGTGCAAGTTCTGTTTTATTCCTTGTGGCCTGGCACTTCCTGCTTTATATGGTAGCTCAGCTAATTGAGTTTTCGCCAACTATTGCAGAATGGCTTGGAGCCAGGCGTGCACATAAAATCCTGTCGGGTATGACCCTTGCGGCTGTTATCTTTGGAATAACCCTATCGATGCTTCATCAATCGGGATTAGGTGCGCTTTTCCTCATGGCTAAAGAAAAAATACATCCGCTTTGGTATAACGAATTCATTCCTATTATGTTTTTCGTATCAAGCATTTTCGCAGGTCTTTCTATGGTCATCTTTGAAGGTTCAATCAGCGATAAAGTATTTTTCGATCAGATAAGTAAAAAAAATAAACTTGCACAAAACGGCATCATTCATGGATTATCAAAAATATGTGCGGGAACCATGTTTGCCTACTTTTTCCTTCAATTACTTGTCTTTATTCATGGACAACACTGGGATTTGCTTAATACCGGGATGGGCCATTGGTTCCTCCTCGAGATGCTGGGATTTGTCCTGTTACCAATGATTCTGTTCTTTATCAGTTACAGGAATAACAACATTGCAATGATCAAAATTGCGGCTTTTATCACGATGATTGGCGTTATTATGAACAGGTTGAACGTTTCGATTATCGGATACAGGTGGGATGAAGCCGTTCGATACGTTCCGTCCTGGATGGAAGTTGTCGTTGCCCTTGCCGTAATTTTCACACAAATATGGATATTCAGGTGGGTTATTAACCGTATGCCTGTTTTACGTGACTCCCCATCCTGGGCAAATGAACACAAATAAATTAACCCGTAATCGCCAAAAAAAGCGATTGCATAAAAATCAAACAAATGGACGGTTTTAGTTATTCTGACATTTTCGCAACCAAAGGAATTGAATACCTGATTATCATCACTTTCCTGATTTTGTTGGTTCCTTTCTGGCTTGTATTGAACAAACAGAAGCAAATAAGTAGTACAATTCAAAAAGCTTTAGGCTTTCTTTCAGCCAGCATTTTGAGAATTCCACAAGGGTTGTTTTACGCTAAAAATCACACCTGGATGTATATGGAGAAGTCTGGCACAGCAAAAGTAGGACTTGATGACCTGTTGCTTCATATTACCGGAGAAGTGAAATTCAAAATCCATAAAAATCCGGGTGACACAATCACAAAAGGTGATTTGTTGACCGAAATTGATCAAAACGGGAAACTCCTTCGGATATTGTCACCTGTTTCAGGAAAAATTACGAATATAAACTCTACAATTAATGAAAATCCCGGCATGCTCAATGAAGACCCTTATGGCAAAGGATGGATCTATAAAATTAAACCCTCAAACTGGATCAGAGAAACAAAGGCTTGCTATTTTGCTGAAGAAGCAACAAATTGGTCAGCAAATGAGTTGGAAAGGTTCAAGGATTTCCTGGCAGTGTCGATGAGAAATTACACACCAGAACCTTCAATGGTTATATTACAAGATGGTGGCGAGTTATGTGATCATTCACTTTCCGCCTTTTCAGGTGAAATCTGGAAGGATTTTGAGAAAGAGTTTTTATATCTTGATTGATATTAACATTCTAAAAATTCGCTAAATAGCTTCATGCAAATCGTTTTTGCGTAGTTTCGAAAGAAGTGAAAATTATTTTAAAACTGGTGTCATGACACCAGTTTTTTTTGTATTTTGCATGAATTATAACCAGTTGGTTAATGAAGCTCTTCGCCAACATTTCTAATAAATTGATAATATGTTTTTCAACCGAAAAGACAAAGATAAAACGGGAAATATTATTCTTAATAATTACGTTAAATTCAGATCGTCAATTTATGGCCGTGTTGTTTTTCTCATCAGCATCTTGTCCGTTTTCATGTTTATATCCTTCAGCGTCATATTTAAATCTGTAAACGAGCAATATCTGAATACGATCATTCGCCAGAGCGGCAATAATATAGGCTCAATCGTTGAAGGGTCTTTATATCGGTCAATGCTTGAAAACGATAAAGGGGCTTTGCGCAATACGCTGGATATTATAAATACTTTGCCAGGTATCGACGAGGTGAATATGTATGACAGTAATGAAAACCTCGTTTATTCTTCCTTTGCAACTGACTCGAACAATAAACACAGCGATCCGAATTGCATAAGTTGCCATCCCAATATCAAATCGATGTTTCCCGGAAAGGAAAAGTCTTACAGAATAATCAATGTCAACAGCGATTGTGAGATGAACCAAAATGATAATGGCAGCAGGCATTTATTGATTAAATCACCAATTCTAAATGAAAAGTCCTGTTCTACAAGCTCCTGTCATGCACATTCAGAGGCAGACACCTTGCTAGGCTCACTTGTTATCAAAATTCCATTGGAAGTACAAGATGCTGCGATACAGAAATCTTCAACCGAATTTTTCCTGCTTGCCATTTTTGCGACCCTATTATTTGTCTCATTTTTATTACTCTTCACAAGAAAAAAAATTAAAGGGCCATTGAATGCACTGGTAGAAGTCAGCATCGCGGTTGCAAACGGTGATAAAAGTACGCGCGTTGAAATAAAACCTAACCAATTGGATGATATGAGGATGGTTTCACAAGCCTTCAACGATATGCTCGATAACTTACACACAGCTTCTACCGAACTTGAAAACTGGTCACAACAACTTGAATACAAGGTTCAGAAAAAGTCGGAGGAATTGGGCGCAGCACAGCATGAATTGATGCATGTTGAGCGGTTGGCTTCGCTTGGGAAATTATCATCATCGGTTGCTCATGAAATCAATAACCCTTTGTCAGGAATTCTTATTTATACGAAATTGCTCTATAAGCAAGTGAGCAATCCTGAATTGTATGCATCCAAGAAAGATACAATGCTCAAACATTTGAAATTAATTGAAAATGAAACAAAACGATGTGGAGATATTGTAAAAGGGCTTTTGGATTTTTCAAGAAAGGATCAGAATGACTTTGAACCAAAGCATTTGCATGAAATACTGCTCGAAACATATGATTTAATGTCGCATCCCATTAAAATAGCAAATATCAGCTTTTTAACAGAGCTATCTGCCAGAATGGATTTAATCTATTGCAGCCCAAACCAGATTAAACAAGCATGTGTCGCAATGCTTGTAAATGCATCGGAGGCGGTGCTCGAAAATGGTGAAATCTATATCAGAACGAAAAATATGGATGAAGATACAGTCACTTTTGAAATAACAGATAATGGATTGGGAATTGCTGCTGAAGACATTCCACATATTTTCGAACCTTTCTTTTCAACCAAGCAGGATGTCAGTGGCATAGGGCTGGGATTGGCAATCGTTCATGGAATTATCCAAAATCATAAAGGGAAAATACAAGTCAGATCAGAACTCGGAATAGGAACTACCCTATCTGTAACTTTACCTTTGATTAAAAATTAAGGAGAATATATAATGGCGAGAAAAATATCAATACTTATTGTTGATGATGAAGAATCTGTGAGAGATTCGTTGTTCAACTGGTTTCTCGAAGATGGATTTCGCGTTGAATGTGCCGAAAACGCCAAGAAAGCACTGACAATTCTTGAATCTGATCAATTTGACATTATTCTGGCAGATATTAAAATGCCTGGAATGGACGGCCTTGAAATGCTCAGAAGAATAAAATCACTCAAATCGGATGCCATTGTCATAGTCATGACTGCTTTTGCAACGGTTGATACCGCAGTGAAGGCTCTTAAAGATGGCGCATATGATTACGTGACAAAACCCTTTGATCCTGATGATTTAACACATTTGATCCGTAATGCGACTAAACAGATTTCATTAACCGACGAAAATGAAACCTTAAAGAAAAAAGTTGTCTCGCTGGAAAATGTAGAAGACTTGATTGGGGAAAGTGAAGCAATGAAAGATATGCTTCGTGAGGTTGAAAGTGTAGCTCAAACTAATTCATCAATAATAATTACTGGCGAAAGTGGTACAGGCAAGGAGCTTGTTGCCAGAGCAATTCATGCTAACTCACCTCGTAAATTTTTCCCTTTTGTCAGTGTTCATTGCGGTGCGCTGACAGAAAGCTTACTCGAAAGTGAATTATTTGGCCACGAAAAGGGCGCTTTTACGGGTGCCATGTATAATCGAAAAGGCCGGTTTGAAATGGCTGATAGCGGATCAATTTTCTTAGATGAAATTGCGACTATTTCCACCAAAATGCAAGTTGAACTTTTGAGGGTTTTAGAATCGAAAACATTTATGCGCGTTGGTGGTAATAAGGAGATTAGCTCCGATTTCAGGGTAATCTGTGCCACAAATAAGGATCTGAAAAATATGGTTGAAAATGGGACTTTCAGAGAAGATCTTTTTTATAGGCTGAACGTCGTAAATATTCATATTCCGCCTTTACGCGATCGAAAGGACGATATTCCTCTACTTGTTGATTATTTTATCAAAAAGTACTGCACCTCAATGAATAAACCACCAGCGGCAATAGATTCGAGTGCTCTAAAACGTTTACAGGAGTTTAACTTTCCAGGGAACATTCGCGAACTTGAAAACATGATTGAACGGGCAATTGTTGTCGGAGATGGTAAGAAGATCGGTCTGAAAGATCTCCCGTTGGAAAAAACCTTCGTGAGCAGTTCTGCTGAAAGTCTCGATGATTTTGAAAAAGCATTTGTCCTCCAAATTCTTAATAAATATAGTTGGAATATATCCCGTACAGCAAAAGCGTTAAAAGTTGACAGGGTAACTCTTTACCATAAGATAAAGAAGTACGACTTAAAACCTTCAGATCAATAAAAATGTATAATGAGTCTGCCGAACATCACTTTAATCTCCTTCGGGTATTTCGAAAAGGAACTTCTTGAGAATACTGCAGAAGCGGTGAGAAATGAATTTCACTGTTCGGTGATTATCAGGGAAGGTCATATTGATCTGAGTGATTTTTTTGATCAGACGCGGAGACAATACAATGCAAATAATTTATTAAAACTTGTCGATTCCTTGCACTTTCCTGATTCAATAAAAACCCTTGGATTATTCAATGTTGATCTTTTTATTCCAATTCTTACTTTTATTTTCGGACAGGCCTTCTTAGGTGGTCGTTGCGGAATTGCTTCACTTTATCGGGTTAGTAATGAGCGATATGGAATGCCTGAAGATAATCAGTTATTATTGAATCGTTTCAAAAAAGAGGTCATTCATGAACTTGGCCATACTTTCGGATTGATACACTGCCACAACCCAACTTGCGTAATGAGATCGAGCACTTACGTCGAAGACATTGACCAAAAGAATCAGCAATTATGTCCAAACTGCAGAGCTGAGATTGACTTTTAACCTGATCATTAATTTTTTAACGGCAATCCATCGGTTTTTGAAAACTTAATAGTCCTAAGACAGACAAAACCTCCGGAAAAGAATATGTTTAAATATATAATTTTGAATATAAGCTGATTGGAATCTATTGGAGCCATATGAAAAATGTTTCGGCCCCATTGATTGAATTTTCCAATCTTATGTGATTTCTTACTATTTTTACCACATCAGGCCAAGTTCTAAACTCAGCAACGAAAAAAATGTTTCCAATGGTTTGCAACCTGAAGAACTAATTAGCACATCATTAACCTACATTAATTTAAACAGATGAGTAATACAGTCCTTTCCGGTCAGGATCAGAGCAGAGTGCTCTCCATCGATTTTTTCCGGGGATTTACGATGTTTATGCTTATTGGTGAGTTTTCAGGTTTCTTCGGTACAATGGTTGATCCGTCAATGGATGGAACGATCATTTCCTCTATTGGCCGACAACTGCATCATGTCGAGTGGATTGGACTCCATTTCTGGGATTTGATCCAACCTTTCTTTATGTTTATCGTCGGGGTAGCAATGCCATTTTCCATGACCAAAAGGTGGAATAAAGGTGAAAGCTGGAACAAAACCTTTCTTCACGCTGCGACCCGATCGATGTTGCTGCTTTTTATGGGTTGGGCACTCTATTGTATTGGTCCCGGTAAGATTACCTGGCATTTCACGAATGTTCTGGCACAACTTTCTGTCACATATCTGATTGCTTTTTTAATCATGCGAAAAGCAGTAAAGTGGCAGTTATTGGTTTCGTTTGCCATGATCCTGATATCAGATTTACTTTATCGTTTCTGGAGTGTTGAAGGTTTTAATCAACCATTTACACCTGATCAAAATTTTGGATCATGGTTCGATCTGGCACTGACCGGCGGTTTGAGTGGCGGAAGTTGGGTTGCATTTAATGCCATACCAACAACGGCCCATACCATTTGGGGTGTTATTGCCGGAATGATTCTGATGAATGAATGGAAACCACGCAAAAGGATTCAGACAATGGCTATTGCCGGGATCATCGGTTTGGTTGTCGGTTACGGCTTGAATACATATATCCCAATAATTAAACACATATGCACCAGCTCATTTGTAATTGTAAGTGGTGGTTGGTGCCTTATTGCCTTGTCTATCTCATACTGGTTGATTGATGTGATGAATTATAAAAAACTCGCCCTGTTTTTCGCGATTGTAGGAATGAATCCTTTATTTATTTACCTGTTTGCCCATACCGGTGGTAATGACTGGTTAAGTGCTATTGCCAAACCCTTTATAAACGCACTTTTTGGTGTTTTTAACGAATTGACGATTGAAATGGCTCTGACAATTACTGTTTGGGCCATGATGTGGGGCATTTGCTATCTCCTTTATAAGCATAAAGTATTTATCAAATTGTAACTCTTTCCATATCTATAAAGCCAAACATATCAATTAATTAACATTTGTCACTCTTTTTTAACCCGTTGGCCTTTTGCGATGATGCAATAATCAATACTTTTGCCGTCTGAAATCAAATACGGCCTAATGAAAGTTCAGAAACAATATGGCGGCAGCCGGTTGAAAGTATATAATCAAGAAAACAGGTAAATTAAAGTGCGAAATACAATTAAGAAAATAGGAACTAATCTTCTGAAGCTATGTGTTTCTGTCGCCGCAATCTGGTGGGTAATGTCGAAAATCTCATTTAAAGAGGTTTTGGTGGTTTTTTCAACAGCAAATGTCTATTTCCTTTTAGGTGCCCTGGTATTATTGATGGTTTCGTTTGTCTTATTAGCTTTCCGGCAAAATCTCTCTTTCCGTAATACGGGTGCCAATATTTCGCAAATTCTTAATATCAAGCTATATTGGCTTGGAATGTTTTATAATTTGTTTCTTCCCGGAGGTATCGGAGGCGATGGTTATAAAGTATATCTCGTAAATAAATATCGAAAAAATGGTCTTAAAAAGAACATTGGAACCATGCTTGTTAATCGCATTGCCGGGCTTGTGGCAATTGGCATGATCACCATCGTATTGTATTACTTATCTGGATTAAATTTTCCATACGGGAAAGCCGCATGGATAGGCATACCAGCCATTTATGTTTTTTACTTCTTTGTTCTTAAATACTTTTTTAAAAGTTTTTTATCAATCCATGCCGGGCTATTCTGGTGGTCACTGGTATTGCAAATGGTGCAATTTTTTTCTGCGCTATTTATTTTATACGCGTTTCACCAAACTACCGACCTGTTCGATTACCTCTTTCTTTTCTTTGTATCGGCAATAGCAACTGCACTACCAATCACCATAGGGGGAATTGGCGCCCGTGAAATGGTTTTCCTGATAGGTGCCAAGACGCTTGGACTCAACAATGAACTTTGCATTGCATTAAGTCTTATGTTTTTTTTGATGTCAGCTTTTGTTTCCTTAGGTGGATTGTATTGGGTTTTCTTTCCTCCTTTCAGACGCGAACAAGTTCCTGATCAGTTATCGGAAGAAGAAGTCGAATTTTCAAACTGATATTAGATCCGTGTGGTAATATACATATCTATAATAATTTACATCGCTTCGATGGTTTTGATCGGAATTATTTCATCGAGGAAAATCCGGTCAGCAGGTGATTATTATGTTGCCGGAAAACACGGAAATCTATGGCAAATCACAGGATCTCTGTTGGCAACAATATTAGGGAGTTCCGCAATTCTCGGAACTGCAGATCTTGCTCTTAGCCAGGGTTGGGCAGCTTCGTGGCTGTTGCTGAGTGCTTCAGCTGGTCTTTTTCTGTTGGTTCCTTTTTCAATGGTAGTGCGGCGTCAGGGGAAATATACACTTCCTCAAATGATTGGTGATTTTTATGGGAAGGAAGCCAAAATGATCTCTTCATTTATCATCTCTTTTGCATGGATTGGCATCATAGCTGCTCAAATTATCGGTGCTGCCAAAATTATGAATGGTTTTACAGGGTTAGACTATTCTATCGCAGTTTGGGGCTCCGGTGCCGTTTTTATTTTCTACACAGTGATTGGCGGACAAATATCAGTCTTAAAAACAGACCTTTACCAAACAATAATCATTCTTACCGGAATTCTGGTAGCTGCTCTTTATATCCTTTTTTCAGAACCGGTTTCTCCAATGGCAATGACATCACTGAAATTTCCCTTTAACGAAGGGTTTCATGCCTTCGATCTGATTGTGCTGTTGCTGACCTATTCCACTACTTTTGTAGTTGGCCCCGATATTTATTCAAGAATATTTTGTGCGGAAAATGAGCATATTGCCAGAAAGAGCGTACTGATAAGCGCTATTGTATTAATTCCCTTTTCGTTATGCATTACGTTCCTCGGTGTATTTGCCGCCTATAAGTTCCCCGAACTTCATCTTCAGAAAGGTTCAGCTCTGATACCGGTAATGGTTAGTACTTTACCTGAGTGGGGTGTCGGACTATTGATCGCAGCGCTTCTCTCGGCTGTAATGTCATCGGCATCAACTGCTTTACTCACTTCTGCTACTATCATCAGCGATCCGATATCAAAAGGGCTTGAACAACAGAAGTCACTACGAAACACTAAAGTCATAATGCTGATTATAGGAATATTAAGTATTATTCTCGCACTAAATGTTCAGTCAATTATCCAATCACTGCTAATCGCTCTGACAATTTTCTCAGGTGCATTTATAGTTCCGACTGCAGCTGGGCTATTAGGCTTTAGGACAAGTAAAATCAGAAGCGGCACAGCAATGATTTCCGGAGGTGTAATTGCTTTAACCGGAAAAATCATCGCACTTTATGGGGAAAACTCAATTGGTAATCTATTAATAATTATAGGTTTCGTACTAAACGCTCTGATTCTTTTTTCAGGAAAGTCGCCAAACCTTTCTACTATCAGAAGAAAGTTTAATCATGCATCCCAATAAGATTTTTGTACTTTTGTCATCCGGAAAACATAAATCCACCAGAAAATGAATCTTCTCCGATTACTCTTCACAATAGGAATCGTCTCAATCCTGTTTTCATGCAAAGAACCTCTTCCGCGCCCTGTTGTTCGAATTGTACCTTTACCATCTGAAGTAACTGATCAGGAGGGCTTATTTACACTCACAAGTTCCACTAAAATAGGTATAAGCGCCGAAAGTGAGCAAATGAGACAAATAGCATCCTTTCTGACAGTTCATACAGAGAAATATTATGGATTCATTAATTCTGTCGTGATATCAGAAAAGGGAGACAATGGATCAGTGTTTATAAAACTTGATGAAAATCTGAAGCTTGGCAAGGAAGATTACCATCTTTCAGTAAGCTCTGATGGAATTCTGATTGAAGCTGCAACTCCCAACGGACTTTTCTACGGTATTCAGACCTTAATTCAGTTAATGCCATCTACACCGAAACAGGCAGCCGAGATAATACTGCCAGGTGTTGAAATTAAAGATTCTCCGCGATTTTCGTGGAGGGGCATACAAATGGATGTTAGCCGCCATTTTATGCCCAAAGAATTTATCCTGAAGTACCTGGATTACATGGCGATGCACAAACTCAATATTTTTAACTGGCATTTGACTGATGATCAGGGTTGGCGCATTGAAATAAAAAAGTACCCCCGGCTTACAGAAGTTGGTTCGGTAAGAAAAACAACAATGATCGGGCACATTAATAATCCAACAGGAATCGATACAATCCCAAGTGGAGGATACTACTCCCAAAACGATATCCGCGAGATCGTTACCTATGCTTCACAACGTTACATTACAATTGTTCCCGGAATCGAAATGCCAGGGCACGCGTTGTCTGCGCTGGCGGCCTATCCGGAATTGGGTTGTACAGGTGTTCCATACGAAGTTGCAACCAGATGGGGTTCCTTTAACGATGTATATTGCCCTGGCAAGGAAGGAACCTATACATTTATAAATGATGTGATCGCAGAAATGACAACGCTGTTTCCTGGCAAGTACATTCATATAGGTGGAACAGACTGTTCCGAAGTCCGATGGGAAAAATGCACTCAGTGCCAGCTTAAGATGAAAACAGACAGTATGGGCACTGTCCACGATCTTCATACCTATTTTGTTAGACGAATCGGTAAAACGCTTGATTCGCTCGGAAGAGAGATGATCGGATGGGACGAAATTGTGAAAGATACATCAATTACCAAGGCAGTTGTAATGTCCTGGCGCGGCCAGACAGGAGGTATTGCAGCAATAAAAAGAAAACTTCAAACGGTAATGTCTCCGGTAAAGTTCTGTAATTTAGATCAATATCAAACCAATCCCAGGGGAGAACCATTGGCAGTTGGCGGGCTTTTAACCCTCGAACAGGTCTATAACTTCGAACCAGTTCCGGAAGATCTGTCAAAGCAGGAGATCAGGTACATTTTAGGCGCTCAGGCAAACGTCTGGACGCAATATATGAAAACACCTGAATATGTTGAATATATGACCTTCCCACGAGCAGCAGCATTGTCTGAAGTATTGTGGTCTACCAAAGCTAGCAGAAACTATCCATGGTTTAAGAAACGAATGCTTGAACAGATTAAACGTTACGATGCCGAAGGAATAAGGTATTGTAAAACTGAATTCAAAGCGGCAACAAATTGAAACACTGTTTTATATATTCTTAATTCAACTTTTACATTTGCAGAAATATCAATACTGCATAAAATACCGCCGCTTTTATTCCTGGGGAACTTAAAGTTTTGGACCTCCTTCGAAACTAACTGAAGGCAACCTTTTAAAATTATCGTTGGGCGCGTTTACGCTGGTATTATTCACTTCTTTGTCGGAATCCTTTAACTGGTATCCTCGTTTTTTCTATTTAATTCAATTGTCAATCCTTTTCTTGCTTTACCAAAAAAAGGTATGTAACCTCAATCAGAGCAGGATGGAATTTCAATATTGTTGTGTTAGGCATCAGGTATGCCGAATTTATCCGCCTGTAAAAGAAGGCTTCCCGATAAACGATAATCCCCTTTGGCATCTTTTATCTTCAAAGACTGCCATGATTTCCGTTTACTTGTCGCTCCATAAATATGTATTACTTTTCTCCTGCGAAAAGATGGTGGTTACCGGCAATAAATATTAACACTATGATTGAAAACGTTAGTTTATAGAACCCTGTTTTATATGTTGAAGCTATTGATTTGAAAAGCAATGCAAGACTAAATTGTTCAGCTATACAAACTGAATTTTGACACTTTGATAGCCAGGTTTTCAAAGAGACAGACTCCCTATCCGGATTATAATGAAACAAAAAAACCGGTCATTAAGACCGGTTTTCCCATGCAATATTTTAATTGATGATTATTTAGCTGAGATAACAAGAACCTTAGAAAGACTCCAGAAAGCTTTAGCATCAACAATCACAAGTTTATCAACTGTCTTATTACCTTCGAGACGGTAAGAGCCATTAGGATGAGAAGTGATAATGTTAATTTTCTTTTTCATGATAGGAATTTCATTCACTACGGTGATATCCACTTTAATGAAATCATTCATATTAAGATCAGCCATAATGTCTTTGGTACGACCAATTCCGATAAAGCCACCTTCGCCTGTGATGATTTTTTTATCTTTCAATTCGCGGTTCGTTCCAATCACATAGTAAGCGGTATTTAAGGCTGCAGTTTTTGCATCAATATCAGCTTGCTTTTTAGCATTGTCTGCGCTTAAATTATCAACATTGGTATTCAGATCGGTTACCTTCACATTAAGATCCTTAACCTGAATATTCAATTTGCCTAATTCGTCAGTCATCTGGGCAATCTGTACATCTTTCTCAGCGATTGATGCGTTAAGATTATCAATCATTTTCTGAAGTTGAGCCACATGCTTGCCTGATTTGCTAAGTTTTGCAGAAAGTTCAGCCACCATCTTTCGATTTTTTTGTTGCAGATCATAGATATATTTAATATCACTCTTGATCTGTTCTTTACGAGAGCCCTTTACTTCGCCGGCTTTCGCGTTCTTGTCAATAACGAGTTCTGCCTTTTTGATTGAATCCAAATTAGCTTCAATATCGTTAAAAGTTGCAACAAACTCAGAAATATTTGAGTCTTTGTCACTTCCGACAGCTCTTAAGCTATCGTTTTGCGCCTGTAGGCGGTCAATCTTCTTTTGATTGCATCCGGATGCCAATAAGAGAACCGGAATTAGTAAAACGTAAAAGAACTTTTTCATTTTTGTTGATGTTAAATTAAAATTAAAGTTGAAATTAATATAAAAAGTTTAACTCAGAAAAAAATTAGCATTAATTAACTAAACGTTCAATGTTTTTCACACATTATAACAATATTAAGAGACTGAAATACAACTATTTTCATAAAATAAAAATTAGAATCACTTTAACAGTACCTCCAGGATGGCATTTTACATCCTAAATTGTCACTCATAAGTCCTTCAATAGATACTTACTTTTGATGTTTGCTTCCTGATTCTATTACCGTTTTTCAGCTACTTCATATCTGTTTCTACTAGAGAAGATTTAAATACATATTTTATGATGCAAATCTAAAGAAGTCCGTAACGAAAGAATTACATAATTCCATTAAATACTTACATCATTCACACATTTTGATGTTGAAAATAGATTTTAATACATCTTATTACGTCTGTCCTTCAACTCCTCGTTGGCAATGTATTCATCGTATTCTGTAATTTTATCAATCATACCTTTAGGAGCCAGCTCAATCACGCGATTTGCAATTGTCTGAATAAATTCATGATCATGAGATGACATCAGAACATTTCCTTTAAAATTAGTTAAAGTATTGTTAAAGGCCTGTATAGATTCCAGATCCAGGTGATTAGTAGGCGTATCAAGAACAAGTACATTTGCATTTCGGAGCATCATTCGCGATATCATGCAACGCATTTTCTCACCGCCCGAAAGTACAGACGTTTTCTTATATATTTCCTCACCCGAGAATAGCATTTTTCCAAGATATCCTCTGATGTAGTTTTCGCTGGTATCACTCGAAAACTGCCCAAGCCACTCAACAAGATTGAGATCCGAATTAAAAAAATCAGAGTTATCCATTGGCAGATAGGCATTTGTAATGGTCTGACCCCAAAAATAAGTACCTTCGTCAGGTTTATCGTGACCAGTGATGATCTCGAAAAGCGCTGTCATCGCCCTTGGGTCGCGCGACAGAAAGATTACTTTATCATCTTTTTCGATGTTGAAATCGAGATTTTTGAAAAGAATTTCACCTTTAATACTCTTGGTCAATCCTTTCACTTCCAGTATTCTATTGCCGGGATCACGATCGGGCGTAAAGATAATGCCAGGGTATTTTCTTGTCGAAGGTTGTATATCCTCAATATTCAACTTTTCGATCATTTTCTTGCGACTTGTAGTTTGCTTCGATTTCGCCACATTTGCGCTAAACCGAGCAATAAATTCAAGCAATTCCTTCTTTTTCTCTTCTGCCTTTTTATTTTGATTCTGCTGCTGACGCAAAGCAAGCTGGCTTGAATGGTACCAAAAACTGTAGTTGCCGGCAAATAACTGAACTTTACCAAAGTCAATATCAACGGTATGGGTGCTTACTGCATCCAGAAAGTGCCGGTCATGCGATACAACCAAAACGGTGTTTTCGTAGTTGCCTAAGTAATTCTCAAGCCACATCACAGTATCAAGATCCAGGTCGTTTGTAGGCTCATCAAGTAACAGGTTATCTGGCTTTCCGAAAAGAGCCTGGGCAAGCAATACCCGTACTTTTTCCTTTCCGCCCAACTCTTTCATGAGCCGGTGATGAAAATCCTCCTTGATACCCAGACCACTCAATAACATCGCTGCATCACTTTCGGCATTCCATCCGTCCATTTCGGCAAAGCGCTCTTCGAGTTCTGCAGCCCTCATTCCGTCTTTATCCGAGAAATCGGCTTTTGCATATAATGTATCCTTCTCCTGCATGATGTTCCACAATTCATTGTGCCCCATTAATACAGCATTAAGAACTGTAGACTCCTCATAATCATAGTGATTTTGTTTCAAAACTGATAAGCGCTCGCCTGGGCCAAGTGTAACCGATCCCTTTGTTGAAGAGAGATCACCCGAAATAAGGCGAAGCATTGTGGATTTTCCCGCTCCGTTTGCCCCAATAATCCCATAGCAGTTTCCCGGAGTAAACTTTAGGTTAACATCCTGAAACAATGGCTTCTTACCAAACTGTATTGCTAAATTAGAAACTGTAATCATTAAATAACTTCTTGAATTTCTTTAGAATAAAAAATCTGTATTTTGCTGACAAAGTTAGACATTTCTTTTCAAACCCCGATTTCCGAAAGTCTTAATAGATAATGTTAACCAAAATATAATCTGAAATTGTTATCATTATTCAAATTCAAAAAATATTGTATTTTTGATTCAGAAAATATATTTTATGAATTTCATCGAACTTGCCTCACAGAGATCCTCTGTCCGTAATTTTGAAGCCAAACTGGTAGAAAAGGAAAAGCTGCTTTATGTTCTTGAAGCGGCAAGAATTGCTCCGTCGGCGGCAAATTTCCAGCCATGGCAATTTATTGTTGTCACTGATCCTGAAATTATTAAATTGGTACAGACTGTTTATCACAGGGAATGGCTGGCCACTGCTCCGGCAATAATTGTTGCAATGGGCGATCATAAAAAAGGATGGCGACGGAAATCTGATGGTAAAGATTTTACAGATATAGATGTTGCAATTTCGGTTGACCACCTGACCCTTGCAGCTACAGAACAAGGCTTGGGAACCTGCTGGATCTGTAATTTTAATACGGAAAGATGCGGTGAAATTTTTAATGTACCCGACAACTTAGAGATGATTGCACTTATTCCAATCGGTTATCCTGTTATTGAATCAAAACCAGTGAAAAAACGCGATCCTATTGAGCAACTTGTACATTGGAATAAATTTTAAAAGTCACTTATTCCGAAAGGACCATATCCGGAAAATGATCAGATGATTAAAAATCGATCTGCATCATTGGTCACGGGGAACTTCTCCCTGAATTCGTTTAAAGACGTCTTTAGGATTTCGCAGGTAAAAAATCCATTAATGGCACCATTTAGGTTCGGCAGTACGTCTCCCCTTGGATTAATAATCTGGCTTTCACCAATGTAGGAGATATCATTACCATCTTTGCCGATTCTGTTTACTCCGGCTACGTAAACCTGATTTTCAATTGCTCTTGCTTTAAGCAATATTTTCCAGACTTCATTGCGCGAAGCGGGCCAATTGGCCGTAAAGATCATTAAATCTGTGTCATTCACATTTCGGCACCATACCGGAAAACGGATATCATAGCAAGTATACAGCGCGATTCTCCAACCCAGGTAATTAACAATCACTTTTTGATCTCCGGCTGTATATGAAACTGATTCACCTCCGATTGAAAAAAGGTGCCGCTTGTCGTAATGAAAGACTTTTCCCTCAGGGGTAACAAAAACAAAACGATTATAAAACAGGCCATTATCTTTTACCACCAGGCTGCCACCTATCGCAATCCCACTCTCTTGAGATAAATTGCAAAGCCAGGTTATAGTTGGTCCATCCATTGTCTCCGCAAGTTCGGAGGCACGCATCGAAAATCCTGTTGTGAAGGTTTCCGGAAGAATGACAAGATCACTCTGACCAATAAGCTGCCTGATTCGTCGCTTGAGAACTGTCCGGTTTTGTTCCGGATTTTCCCATACAATATCGGTTTGAGCCAGCGTAATCCACAAATTATCTTTTACTTCCATCTAAATCAATTAATCAAGGTCATCCCCAACAATAAATTTCTCGGGGTGTTTCCCTTTTACGCCCCGGTCTTTGTACCATTGCCTGATTCTGCGAATGTCTGCATTCATATCCTTTGTCAGTTCAATGGTGCCTGCAATCCCAATCTCCTTTCTTCCCCAATCGAACACCGCCAGGTAGACTGGAATATCAGCGATTCTGGCGATTGTATGAAATCCACCTTTCCAATTGTCTACAGGTTTACGGGTACCTTCAGGAGCAATCGCCAAATGAAGTATTTTACGTTTTCTTATTTCAGTAACAATCTGTTTAATCGAACTTGCACCCTTTGTTGTATCAATAGGCATTGCACCCATAAGACCTAGCAAAAAACCAACCGGCCAGAAAAAAAATTTTTTATTTACCAGAATATTCGGAGTGCCTCCTACCGATTTGTAGAAAATCCATGAAATGACAAAGTCCCAGAGTGATGTGTGCGGAACACCAAGAACAATACATTTCGGAACAGGTATTACACCTCCGACAACCTTCCATCCTGTAAGCCATAGAAGAAATTTTGTAAAATATTTCATTCTTAATGTTTTAAAAAGCAAAAATAATTTTTCAGTGAAGCTGTAAGTAACTTATCTTACTATAACAGTCTCGATATTAACGGCATTGGCATATTTTTTCAGCAGACTGACCGATAGTTCAAGCGTTTCAACCATGCAAATTTCGCCCGAAAACCCAATAATAATCATTAGAAACCTTTTGGTATCGCGTGTGACGGAAGTTCTGACAGAATCGCTGGTTGGCGAGCCAAAAGGTGATATAGCGTCGCGGAATACCGGCAGAAACTCGATATTCAACTCTCCCCTGCCAATCGCTTCATAGGGCTCATTTTTTGTCCCAATGTCGAAGATTGCACTACCTGAAATCGTTTCCGCATCATAACCACCAATCGAAAAGCCCGACTTCAGCGAAACAAGATTCAGCAGATCAACCACATTGTTAATTCTGTATAGTTGATGACCTTTTACCACCCGGCGCATCAAGGCTTCAGAAGAAAGCCGGTACCTGGCCGGATCTTTGCCACACAACCGGTAAGCTGTACGCGATGCCCTGATTGCCGGTTGACTTCCCACTTCGGCAAGTTCCCCTGAATGTCCGATTGTTCCGCAAGTTGCTTCAATCTCTCTCCATAATTCTCCGTTTTCTTCCGAAATCACCACATCACACTCGATGCATCCCAGTGTCAGATCGGGTAATATTCCTTTAATGGCTTGACTAATAATTATTTCCTTCATAACTCGATTACAGTTTTTAAAGGTATGTTACTTTCCTAAAATTAGAATTACTTTTGATAAAAACTAAAATATCACTTCACTTAATGGATAAAAGGGAAGTTCGGTTTCCTGAAATTTTATTTGATCTAAAACTATTCTTCAAAGTGAGCATTCCTTTTATAGATATTCATACTCACCACCCGGTAAATTCTGAAGAGATCGTTTCTGTTCCGAGCCTTTTTCTTCAGGATGTAGATTCAAAAAATGATATAATCGGACCTTTCTCAACGGCAATCCATCCGTGGCACGCCGCATCTTTTTCGCGCGGTCAGGTTAGGTCAATGCTCGAAAGTGTGATAAAACAACCGGGGTTAATTGCCATTGGGGAAACGGGCCTGGATAAAGTTTGTAGTGCCGATTTTCAGCAGCAGAAACTTCTCTTCGAATTGCACCTCGAATTTGCAGAAAACCATCGCAAACCGCTGATCATCCATGCGGTAAAATCGTGGAATGAATTGATTCTGCATCTGAAGCATTCCAAAGTGCCGTTCATTTTTCATGGGTATTCGGGAGGAATTGAACTTACAAAACAACTGATTGATCTGGGATGCTACTTCTCGGTCGGAATGTCGGTGCTCAAAATGACGCCACGTTTTCATTCCGCATTTCAGATAATTCCTATTACCTCGCTTTTTTTCGAAACCGACAATTCTTCAGGTAATATCGAAGAAATCTATCAGGAAGTATCCAAAATTGCAGATATTCCATTGGATCGGTTAAAAATTCAGATTAAAGAGAACTTTGAAAACCTTTTTACCAATATAGAATTGGAATAATCCTCTTTTTTGATAATTTCATATGACTGGTATTCAGCAATATAATTCTTTCGAAAAATTACTTCCGTTAAAAACCCGAAGCTTTCAAAAATATTTCGTAAAAATTCATTTTATTTCGATTTTTATTTTGAATTTGATTAAAAAATGTTATTACTTTACACCAAACCGACATTCTGATTAACTATGAACAAACAAAAAAGATTTGCCGTTATACTCGCAGGATGCGGCGTATTTGACGGCACCGAAATTCATGAAGCGACACTTACCTTACTGGCAATCGCGAAAGCGGGAGGTAGTTATGAGTGTTTTGCTCCTGATAAGGAACAAACTCAGGTGATCAATCATTTGACCGGAAAATCAATGACCGAGGAACGCAATGTTTTGGTTGAATCGGCAAGAATTACGCGTGGAAAAATTAAACCGCTCAATCTTTATGAACCTGAGAAGTTTGATGCGGTCATCTTCCCTGGAGGTTTTGGTGTAGCTAAAAACCTTTCCACGCTTGCTTTTGAAGGGAGTGATTGTACAATTGATCCCGAAGTTGAACTGGCAGTCCTGGCATCGGTTGAAGCGTGCATCCCGATTGGTGCACTTTGCATCGCCCCTGCTTTAATTGTTAAGATCCTTCCCGGCGCTGATGTAACAATTGGAAAAGACCGCGAAACGGTCAGGATAATTGAAAAGATGGGCGGTAATCACCATGAAACAAATCATGCAGAGGTGATTATCGACGAAAAATACAAATTAGTTACATCTCCCTGCTACATGCTGGATGCACATATTCTTCAAATTGAAGAAGGAACGCAAAACGTTGTCGACGAATTAATTAAACTAATGTAAAATGGCTGAAATTACATTCAGCCATTTTACAAATTATTTCTCAGTTATTAAAACTGGTACCTTACGCTGAAAGCAATATTAGTGTTGTATGAATCACCATGGTTGATCAGACCAATTTCAGGTCTTGCATCAAGGGAAAGCTGAATCCCGATCGGGAAAGCATATTCAATGCCGATATCTCCTGCGGCCGAAAGAAACAATCCTCCATTGTCTGTTCCAGTGTATTTATTGTGATCCCAACTCCACGAGCCGATTCTTCCACCAGCACCCGCATACCAGTTAAATCCGCCATCGATGTTCCAAACCCATTGATAGATACCGGCAAGACCCCAGGCATTGTAATCACTTCCTGAGTGCATACCAAGATCAAACTCAAGGCGGTTAAGATCCGAAAGCCCATGCTGGTAGGAAATTTCAGTACCAAATCCGTGGCCACCACCCAATCTCAATCCAATAGCATGGTTAGCTACCTGGGCATTACCAATATAAGCCGAAAAAATAAGTACTAAAGCAAATAATAACCTTCTCATAGTTTTCATTTTAAATTAAACAAACGATAATTTTAAAAATTCAATTATTCCGCCAAAATTAAAGTATTGTAACAATTAAATTCAAATATCAGTTCATTAATCGACTATTAAATTCTTAAGTCTTTGATATTCAGCGTTCCACAAATCAGCATCCTGTGGGTTGAAAATTTTTGTTTCGAATGAACCAAAAACCATCTGACGGATCTCCTCAAGTGACGAAACAGCTCCCAAAGCTTTGGCCTGCATCATGATATTACCAATTGCCGTCGCTTCTGTCGGACCTGCATAAACCTGAAGATTTGTGGCGTTCGAAGCATACTGACACAATAATTCGTTATTTGCCCCGCCGCCGATAATGTGAATCTTCTCAATTTCAATCGTGCTCACACCTCGTATTGAATCAAGGGTTGAGCGGTATTTCATTGCCAGGCTTTCGAAGATGGTACGAATAACCTCTCCATGGGTCTCAGGCACCGGCTGACCGGTTTTCGCACAGAACGCAGCAATTGCAGCCGGCATATCTCCCGGGTTCAGAAATTCGCGTGCGTCGGGATCGATCAGGCATTTAAATGGTTGTACCTTTAAGCTCATTTCAACCATTTCCGGCCACGAATAATCGTGTTCTGCCGACCAGATGCGACGGCACTCCTGGAGCAGCCACAGTCCCATTATATTCTTAAGAAATCTTGTGGTTCCCTCAACGCCCCCCTCGTTGGTAAAATTTAGTTTTTGTATCTCCTCCGAAATCAGGGGTTCATCACTTTCAATTCCCATCAGCGACCAGGTACCTGAACTAATGTAAGCCCAGTTTCGGCCCGTTGCAGGAACCGAGGCAATTGCAGAAGCCGTATCGTGCGCTGCAACTGCAACCACTGGAATAGCGATGCTTCCCGTCTCTTTCTGAATATCCGCTTTGATGTTTCCAAGAACTGTTCCCGGCAATACAAGTTCCTGCATCAGTTCGATATTAAAACCGATGGCATCGAACAGTCTTTGCTCATATTCAAGCTTGCCCGGCTTCAGAAACTGTGAAGTTGATGCGATCGAAAACTCATTTTTCATGATGCCGCTGAAAAGATATCCCAATGCGTCGGGCATAAACAAGATATCGGTTGTAATCTCAAGCAGTGGCGAACGATCACGTTTATAAGCATATAACTGGAACAGCGTATTAAACTGCATCAACTGAATTCCGGTCATCAGGTATAATTCCTTTTTGGGGATGATTTTAAAAACTTCCTCCATCGCGGTATCTGTGCGGGGATCGCGGTAAGCATAAGGCAATCCGACAATCATTCCGTTCCTGTCGAGCAGCGCAATGTCAACTCCCCAGGTATCGACGCCCACCGACTCTGGCTGAATTCCAAAATCCCTGATACATTTTTTCAACCCGGTTTTTAATTCACCAAAAAGGCTGAAAATATTCCAGTAGAACGACCCGTTGATCTCGACCATCTGGTTATCAAATCGATGTATTTCCTTTAAGCTTAATTTATTTTCCGAAATAGTCCCCAATATTGCCCGGCCGCTTGATGCGCCGATATCGAAAGCCAGAAAGTTCCTTGTTATCATAGAATTATTTTGCAGATAAATCTTCGTGTTAATTACAGGTATCGATTAAATTCCTTCAAAAATAAGGGAATTATGGGCAGGTTTTGATATTTGGGCATAAAAAATAATCAGCTTTTAGCGGCTGGCGGCTTGCCGGTTACAAGCTGCCAGAGGCAAGTTACTAGTAGCATCCACCTGCTCACATCGCCTTCCAAACAGCCATCCACAACGGAATTACCACAATGCAGGCGATATAAGAGATCAGCATCAGGCTTCCGCTCTTTTGTGCATTGCCCCCATAGTTTTTAATCTGGATCAAAATGGCAATTGCCGGAGGGGAAACAGCCTGAATCAAAATAACATCGCTCACCAGTGAATTGCTCATTTTTAGGTTCACAAGCATCATTATTGCAATCGTCACCAACGGAATAACCAGGAATTTTACCCCTAAAACACGGATTGTATCAGCAAAGGAGGGCCAGATTCTTAATGATATACTGCCCAATACTGCCCCGAGCACAAAATTAGCAAGCGGGACTGTAGCAGTGCCTGTCAGTTCGATGGCATTGAAGACCATTTTAGGAATATATTGAAGCAATCCCGTCAGTACAAAACTAATTCCAAGTAAATTGGCAATAAACGGAGGTGTTATCAACTGCCGCCACGAAAACTCAATCATCTTGCCGCCTGTACTGAGGAATTTGCCGACACTCCACAAAATAGGATTAAGGCCCATGATGATCAAAAAAGTGTAAAGCGCATACAGGTCAAACTGCTCAGGATAAATAGCCTGTCCGAGCGGTAATGCGAGATAACCTGCATTTTGCATGCTCGCCAGGGGCAATAAACTGCGTTTTGCTGAGAGGTCATGGTAAAAAAAGAGCATCGCAAACACGATCCCGATGGCAATTAAACCCAGGCCAACCAATGGCAGCAGCCACCATAACGGAAAACCCTGGGGATCGAGCGTGCCAACGATCTTTGCAAAAATCATCGACGGAAGAAGCACATTAACAATGATCAAGGTGAGCCCTTTTACATCTTCCGATTTGAATACCTTCGTGCGAACCAGAATTGCACCCGCCAGGGCAATCAGTAGCACCTGTATCAGTGCCAGTGTATTGCTTGTCAGCGTTGCGAAAAATATTTCAGACATTAATGTTTCTTATAAAACAACCTTCCGGTGATCAGCAATCCGGCAAAAACAAAGATGGCAAAAACCAAACTGCTCACCGCAAGTTGCATGCCGCCCGATATTACATGACCACTTGTACATCCGCCTGCCATCCTGGCTCCAAAAATGAGGATAAATCCGCCGAACATGGCCCAGAAAATGCGTTTACCGGCACTGTTTCCTTTGTATTTTGACCAGTTACTGTGAATCAGCCTGATCTTAAAATCTTTTCTTAGAAGTGAAATGATCAGTCCGGCCAGAAATGTTCCGCCCAGGAAAATCACTTCCCAGCTGCCTGGCTTGCTGATCTTTGTAAAATACTCATTCCCGGTATTACCTGAAAGAAGATCTGCCAGGTACGGATAGGCCGTTGAAGCCCCGATTTGCCGGTCCATGCCAATCTTTAAAAAGATGATACAGTTGAGAATGGCAAGAGCCGCACCCGCAAAAATCCAGGTACGATCGGTCACCTTTTCAATTTTATGAATATAGAACGCGACCGCGATAAACAGCGCACCAAACAGAAATACAAGTAAATAAAAGATGAAAGGAGCAGAGCCTGTGAGGGAATAGAGTGAAAATGTTCCAAGATCGGGACCCATTAATCCGCCAATCGCAGGCAAAACAAGCGTGTAAACCAATCCGCCCAGCAATCCGCCAACCAGACCCGCAGCCGCATCGAGCGAACCTTCGCCAAGCGAAACAATCATCGTACCCGGACAATAACCAAGAATAGCCATTCCGGCACCAAAAATTAATCCGCCAAATACAATTCCGCCAACGATCAGTGGCTTTGTATGATAGGAGGCAAAACCAAGCCCGATTTCGATGTTCAGGAGGATTACCCCCACCCCAATTGCCAGTGCAATGGCTTTGGCCACCTTGTAGTTTTCGAGGGTTGCCATCCCGCTGATGGTGTCGAAACGGTTCAGTTTTGCGCTTTGCAAAATGGCCCCGAATAGAAAACCATAAATCAAAATCATGATTGTCATTTTGTTCCTCCTGATCTATTAATCGGTTAATTGCGTCAAAGTTAGGGAAAAATGGAAGAATCTGGAATTTATGATCAGAAATGTGCCTGATAATTTGGCTTTACAATCATTCAAATACTTTGTCGGCGAATGATTGGGAATCAAAACCTGTTCACAATTAGGCCGTATGTAGAGACATGGCATGCCTTGTCTTTACATACATCCTACGGTAGATTATTACGCTTTTAATATCGCAAACTCAATTACAGATAAACGAATAGTTTTGACTCTTTTCGGGTAACTGCTTTCATAAAGGGAATAGAAAGTTCAACCAAAACCGGCTTGTCATCCAATACATACAAGCTGATTTCTTACATTTGTCTTTATTTTGATTGAATCATTGCGATAAATATTGAAACTAAAACTAAAGCGAGACAAAATGAACCGAAATTCTATTGGAATAGTGATTGTATTGATCGTCTTTTTGAGCCAGATTTCATTTTCACAGCCGAAGGCAGGAATTAAAGTAAAACAGCCGGTGCAAAAGGA
>JANXZJ010000078.1 GCA_025355585.1 Mariniphaga sp.
GTCGATGGCTTAGGATGATAATCTCTTGTTTTATATACATACTTATCATGCTTTAAAAATGAGGTTTTAATCTCACTTTATTAAAACTAAGTGGTATCCTTTTCGACTGAAATGTGGTATACTTTTCGATTGAAATATACACGAATACCATGTGTTTGTTTTAATGTTCTTCTCTGTATTGTGTGGAAGCAGGCCGAACCGGGAAAATGGAGGATGAAAACGATTAATGACTGGTTTCTCAGAAAAGAATATTGGACAGCATATCCCTACCACGGTCTCCGCGAAACGTATTGCGGCAAAAATACCCCTACGATAGGCTGAACTGAAAAAAAGGAGGACAAAATACCCCTACCACATGCTGAACTGGAAAAATTGAGGTCGAATTACTCCTACCACAGGTCAAACTAAAATTAATTGGGGTCAAATTACCCCTACCACAGGTTCCGCGAAACGGATTGATGTTAAAAATCTTGTATGAAGAGGTCTTCAAATGATATTTTTTGCCACCAATTGGAGCATCACTTCATCTTTCCACCCTGCATCTGTCCGAAGCCACTCCTTCTTCGTCCCACAAATCCGGAAGCCATGCTTTTCGAACAACTGGAGACTTATCTTGTTTCCCGTTTCGATATTCGCATACAATTGATGGATATTCAGCTTTTTAAAACAATATTCGATCAGCATTTCAAGTGCAATCGAAGCATAACCTTTCGACCGGTCCTCCCGGCTATGAATCAGCAAACCGATCCCAACGCGTGAATGGTAAGGTTCGAAATCAAAAAGATCGATGGCGCCAATGGTTTTTCCTTCCGAAGTGTCGATCATCAGCCGGAGTTGTTTGCTTTCGTAAATGTCTTTATCCGCATTTTTTATGTAGAGCGCGAGGATGTATTTTGAATAAGGTACCAGCGTATGGCTTACTTCCCATATTTCAGGATCGTTTTCCCATGAAAACAGCAATTCAATATCCTCTGGCTCTATTGCCCGTAATGTGATTGTGTCGTTGGAAAGGTAGGATTTCATCGTTCTAAAAAATTGATAATGAAGAGTTGTTTGTTTAACCCAGAAAATTTTCAAAAAGCATTCTGTTCACGATCGATCGCCCTAAGGTTACCTCATCGGTATATTCGATTTCATCACCGATGGAAACACCTCGTGCCAAAGTGGTAATCTTCACATCGCTCCCTTTGATTTTTTTAAAGATGTAAAAGTTGGTGCTGTCGCCCTCCATCGTAGTACTTAAGGCAAATATCACTTCATCGATTTCCCGGTTTTCGACCCTTCTTAATAGTGAATCAATCTCAAGATCTGCAGGGCCAATTCCATCCATGGGTGAAATAATCCCACCTAAAACATGATAAACACCCCGGTATTGCTGCGTGTTTTCGATCGACATCACGTCGCGGATATTTTCAACCACGCAAACGGTCCGGCTGTCGCGCGACGGATTGTTGCAAATGTTGCAGATATCCGCATCGGAAATATTACGGCATATGCGGCAATGTTTCACCTCTTCGCGAAGTTGTGTCAGGGCCCTGCTGAATCGCTGAACTTCCAGTACATCTTTTTTGAGTAAATGAAGTACGAGCCGTAAAGCCGTTTTCTTTCCGATGCCGGGAAGTTTTGCAAATTCATTTACTGCATTTTCCAGAAGTTTAGAAGGGAAATTATCTATTGTCATGCACCGATCTTATTTTTTTCCAAAGGTAACAAGTGTCAGTAGATGCTTTTCATTCCTGTGAAATTATTCCTGAATTCGGAGGGTGTTACCCCTTGTTTTCGCTTAAAAACACGGTTGAAATTGGAAACATTGTTAAAACCACAATTAAAACATATCTGAGCAACGCTTGTGTTGGTTTCGATTAACTGGCGGGTAGCCAGGCCAAGGCGCATCTCATTCAGAAAGTCAATAAACGATTTCCCTGTGTGTTGTTTTATCAACCTTGTAAATGAGACAACTGACATACTGAGTAACTGTGCAACATCCTCAAGTTTTATCTTTTTGTTGTAATTTTCCTTGATGTAATTGTACATCTTTTCGATGTTTTCACTGTTGTAAAAATCGTTTGCCCGCTGAAATGAGGCATTGGTCAGCAACCGTTGATTCCTGGAGGTGGCAAGATCAAAAAGCAGGGACTGCAATTCGAGAATAGAATCGAAACCACTTTTCTTGCTTATCGTAAAAAGCTTTTCTTCAACTTGCTTGATCGTTTGCCGGGAGAAGGCGATCCCACGTTGCGCATGGTGAAACAACTCTTTTATAGGCTTGTAGACATTCTTATTGAGAAGGTTTTCTCCGATAAGGTCTGCCGGAAACTGAATCGTGATTTCGTGAATTTGCTTTTCTGTGTTGTGGAAATCTTCCCAGCAATGGAAAACATTGGGTCCGACAAGAACCAATTCAAGGTCATCAATTTCATCAATATGATCGCCAACAATTCTTTTAGCCCCTTTTGCGTTAGAAATATAGTTGATCTCATATTCGGGATGAAAATGGACAGGAAAACTGAATTCTGATTTGTACCGGTCGAAAACCATGAAACAGTCGTTATCGCTGAGCGGTGTTATCTCTCTGTGTATTGGATCTTTCATGAGTAAAACGTTTATTCTTTTAATACAGACAGATTTGCAAATTTAAGTCAACGCTGCTGGATTGTTAAACGAAAGCCGTTTAGTTTATAATCAGCGCTAAATTACTGCTTATATTCGAAATTTGGTGTGATAGTATTGAAAAAAGGTTTGATTTTAACTTTTGCCTGATAACCATTTAGCCATGAAATTACAATCACACTGTATTTTGTCAAAGCAACTTATAAACTTAAAATCCAAATTTAAATGATCCTTTATCAGGTGGCATGTTTCTCAACGGCCTCAATTCAAGCTGGTTCTTTCAAAACAGCTTCAGTAATGCGGTTGAGACTGATTTTGAATAGAATACTTTTTTACTGTCGAAATTGAATAAAATAAAGGTTGGATGCTGATTTAATACGTGTAACTGATCAGAAAGTACATTTATTAGATAAGATACTATTATAATTTGGATATTTTGCATGCTAAGTTTGCATACGACCAACGAACCTGAATTGTACTTGTGAAATAGGTTGAGTATTTAGGTGACCAACCTTATAATGTAGCTTTTACAAAAGTAATGTTTAATAAAAGAGTCTTTTAAGCTGGACGATGTGGGAGAGGTTTGACATGTAGTCAATTTGAACTGACTTGAAAACTAATTAGCTGACAAGATATAATACAATTTTATCATGAATGATGAGTTTTTTCTGAATCGCATTGCAATCATCCGGAATGAAAGCGAAGCCTTACTGACCCGAAAGAATGAGAAGCGTTTCAGTACGAATGGTGTTTATAACCGGTTTAAGTACCCGGTTTTAACACGTAATCATATTCCAATTCATTGGCGCTATGATCTGAATCCTGAAACAAATCCTTATTGCATGGAACGGATCGGATTTAATGCAACTTTTAATTCCGGTGCTGTGAAGTGGAACGGAAAATATTTATTGATTGTTCGCGTTGAGGGGAACGACCGGAAATCTTTTTTTGCTGTTGCTGAAAGCCCTAACGGAGTCGATAATTTTCGGTTCTGGGAACGGCCGGTTACGTTGCCCGAGACTGAAAATCCTGACACGAATCTTTATGATATGCGGATTACGATCCACGAGGATGGTTATGTCTATGGCGTTTTCTGTACCGAAAGAAAGGATCCCAATGCTCCTGAAGGTGATACAAGCAGTGCGGTAGCCGCGGCTGGTATTGCAAGGACTAAAGATTTTGTCAATTGGGAACGCCTTCCTGATCTGATTACTTATGGCGGGCAACAACGCAATGTTGTTTTATATCCCTGGTATGTTGACGGGAAATATGCTTTTTTCACCCGTCCGCAGGAAGGTTTTATTGATACAGGCAAAGGGGGCGGAATTGCATTTGGCCTATCGGATACAATTGAAAATGCAGAAGTTAAACACGAGAAAATTTTGGATGGCAAAATTTATCATACGATATACGAAGTGAAGAACGGCCAGGGACCTGTTCCGATAAAAACTGCCAAAGGATGGCTCAACCTGGCTCATGGTGTCCGTAACACAGCTGCCGGACTTCGATATACATTATATCTGTTTATGACGTCCATCGATGATCCCACAAGAGTGATTCACAAACCTGCCGGCCATTTTATCGGGCCGCTTGGCGAAGAACGTGTGGGTGATGTCTCGAATGTTGTATTTTCGAATGGATGGATTGAAGATGAGAATGGTGAGGTCTTTATTTATTATGCTTCATCAGATACGCGCATGCATGTGGCCACCTCAACGGTTGATCAATTGATCGACTACTGCATCAACTCACCACAGGATAAATTCAGGTCCGCAACATCAGTTCAGAATATTAACGAGCTTATCGATCAAAATATTGCTTTTAACCAGGCTTTATGACTTATTTTCCCGGAAAATTAAAGAATGAACTTGCTCAGGAACTGGAGCATATCTTAAAGTACTGGACAAAGTTCTGTCTGGATAACGAATTTGGTGGCTTTGTAGGCAGACGTAATCATTTTAACCGGCAAATCGGCGGTGCCTCCAAAGGCGTTGTCCTGAATACCCGGATTTTATGGACTTTTTCTGCTGCTTATAATTTCACACATAAACCGGAATATCTTGCGTTGGCAGACAGGGCCTATCTGTATATCAATGAAAATTTCAATGACAAGGAATTTGGCGGATTGTTCTGGGAACTCGACGAAAAAGGGGAGGTGCTGAGCAGTCGGAAACAAATCTATGCGCAAGGGTTTGGAATTTATGCCTATTCAGAATACTTCAAGGCTAGTAAGAATCCTCAGGCGCTTGAGAAGGCTAAAGCTTTGTTTGAGTGTATTGAGAAATATAGCTACGATCAGGTCGAAGGGGGTTACCTCGAGGCTTTTGCAAACAACTGGAGTGCACTCGAAGATTTCAGACTGAGTCCGAAAGATGCAAACGAACCCAAGTCGATGAACACACATCTTCATATTCTTGAACCATATACTAACTTACTAAAGATCTGGCCAGATGAACGGCTAAGGAAGAAGACCACCATATTGATCTGCCTGTTTCTTGATAAAATTATCGATCATCGGACTCACCATTTCAATTTGTTTTTTGCAAACGATTGGACCGTTCGCTCTTCGATTGTATCATTCGGTCACGATATCGAAGGGGCATGGCTTTTATGCGAAGCAGCTATAGCAGTGGGAGATAAGCAACTGATTGCAGAAGTAAGTGAGAACCTTGTTCAGATGGTTGATGTCACCATAGTGGATGGTTGTGATTCGGATGGATCACTCTTTAATGAGAAGGACCTGCTTTCCGGACATCTTGATACGGACAAACATTGGTGGATGCAGGCCGAAGCGATGGTCGGGCTTGCTTATGCATGGAAAATTACCGGTAAGAATATTTATAAAAATCAGCTGGTTAATGTGTGGCAATTCATTCGCACAACGATGATTGATTGGGTAAATGGAGAATGGTTTTGGAGGGTTAATAAAGATGGAATTCCAATAGCATCTGAAGACAAGGTTGGTTTCTGGAAATGCCCTTACCATAACAGCCGTGCAATGATGGAGGTTATCGGAATTATTTCAGACCTTCAAGGTGAATGAATGGACTGTGTCTTTTTAAAATGAAATGAAGCGGCTGGCAATTGGCAATTATCTTCTTTCGGGGAGCTACAAGTAGCCAGCAGCGGATCGTTTCAAATATTTTATCGACTTATATTTTGACTATATTTGAACAACAAACCAAATAATAACCAACTGAATTATGATTCAAAAAATCACCCTGAAAGAGAAAATCGGCTACGGATTTGGCGATGCTGCTTCATCCATGTTCTGGAAGATTTTCGGAATGTATTCTTTGTTTTTTTATACCGATGTGCTCGGTATTACGGCAGCGGCAGCCGGAACCATGTTCCTGGTGGCCCGTTTGTGGGATTCGTTCTTCGATGTATTTGTAGGAATCATCAGCGACCGAACCAAAAGCCGCTATGGAAAATATCGCCCTTATTTATTGTGGTTTGCCATTCCATTTGCAGTAATGGGTGCCATCACCTTCTTTGCTCCTGATTTCGGTCAAACAGGCAAATTAATTTATGCGTACATTACCTATTCCCTGATGATGATCGTGTATTCGATGATCAATGTTCCTTATGCGTCTTTGCTTGGAGCTATTTCTTCCGATCCTACTGAAAGGAATTCGCTGTCTTCTTATCGCATGTCG
>JANXZJ010000080.1 GCA_025355585.1 Mariniphaga sp.
AAAGAATACAGGGAAAATGATAAAGAGTTTCAAGAAAAACATAAAAGGTATTGTAATCGAAGGGATTACATTGGCCTCAGCATTGCTGATTATCGCAATAGTGATCATCATGCTTACCGTGATTATTATAGGCGGAAAGGATCAGCTGTCGTGGGAGTTCCTCACCAGCTTCCCTACCGACGGAATGACCAAAGGTGGTATCTTTCCAGCGATCTATGGTACGGCTTTGCTCGTCATTATCATGTCGATAGCGGCCGTTCCGTTTGGCACAATCACAGCCATCTATCTCACCGAATATGCGAAGGAAAATTCTATTATTGCAAAAACAATTCGTTTTGCCGTACGCACTTTAGCCGTAATTCCGTCCATCATATATGGTCTGTTCGGATTAGGGTTCTTTATTAAATTCGTTGGGGCACACATCGATGGCGCTTTTTACGGCGGTGAATTGAAATGGGGACAGCCAAACTTGCTTTGGGCAAGTCTTACCATGGCTTTACTCACACTTCCCGTTGTAATTGTATCTGTCGAAGAAGCACTGAAAACCGTACCCCAGGAACTAAGGGCAGCAAGTCTGGCTTTGGGAGCCACCAAATGGCAAACCATACGCAAAGTAGTGCTTCCCGGATCGATTTCGGGAATTATGACCGGAACCATTCTTGCAGTGAGTCGCGGCGCAGGAGAAGTAGCACCCATTCTGTTTACAGGAGCCGCTTACTACCTGGCTACCTTGCCCGGGCTGGGAGACCAGTTTATGGTGTTGGGTTACCACATTTATGTGCTGACCACCCAATCAGCCAATGTCGATCAGACACTGCCCATTCAATTTGGAACCACCTGCGTACTGCTTTTGCTTACATTTATATTGAATATGACAGCAGTTATTTTAAGATACAGAATCAGAAAAAAGAAAACTAATTAATCATGATAGTTGATAAAATCTACACGGAGAATATGTTCCTCTATTACAGCGGGAAAATGGCGCTGAACGATATCTCGATTAAAATTCCTGAGAAGAAAGTAACCGCTTTTATAGGGCCGTCAGGTTGCGGGAAATCGACCTTTCTGCGCAGTCTGAACCGCATGAATGACCTGATTGATGGTGTTAAGATTGAAGGCAATGTAATCATTGACAACATTAATATTTACGATAAAAATATCGATGTGGTCAATTTACGGAAAAAGGTGGGAATGGTATTTCAGAAATCAAATCCGTTTGCAAAATCGATCTACGAAAACGTAGCCTATGGACCTAAAATAAATGGGATATCAGATAAAAAACAGCTGGAGGAAATTGTTGAAAATGCATTGAAAAATGCAGCCATCTGGGATGAAGTGAAAGATCGCTTAGGAGATTCAGCAATGGGACTCTCGGGTGGTCAGCAGCAACGACTTTGTATTGCAAGAACCCTCGCGGTGAATCCGGAAATCGTTTTAATGGATGAACCTGCAAGTGCGCTTGATCCGTTATCGACGGCAAAAATTGAGGAACTGATTGTGCAACTGAAAGAAAATTACACAATTGTGATTGTAACTCATAACATGCAGCAAGCTGCCCGAATCAGTGATAACACCGCCTTTTTCTACCTTGGAGAACTGATTGAATATGATCGCACAAAAAAGATTTTCACAAACCCTGATAAAAAGCAGACAGAAGACTATATTACCGGTCGTTTTGGTTGATGTTTAATTATTTTATAAATTTAAAACATGGAAAATTACAGAATATTCGATTCCGAATTGGAGAAGTTGTCTCACAAAGTGATCCAGATGTGTTCACAGGTCAACCAGCAATTGATTGATGTAATCAAGGCAATAAAAACTTCGGATATCGCATTGGCCAGGACGGTGATCAGTAATGATGAATTCATTAATAACCTGGATGTTAAAATCGACAAATTGTGTCAAAAGATTTTTGCACTTCAGCAACCGGTCGCATCCGATCTGAGATATATTATCTCGGCACTTAAAATCAACAATGACCTCGAACGGATTGGCGACCATGCGGTAAATGTTGCCAAACGGATCGAACCGCTTCAGGATTACAAACAACTTGTTGAAGAGTTTGGTATTGACGTTATTGGAGAGAAGACGACCATCCTCTTTTCCGATGTCGTTGAATTGGTCAAAACGCATGATCTGACTTATGCTGTAAAAATAATGAACAAGGCTGAGGCCATCAAAGAAGAGTGTGAAGACATCGCCTCTCGAATTCTTGGTGAGATGATGCACCAGTCTGAGGTTGTAGTTGTTGCTGCAAATATCTTGATTATTAACAATTTATTTGAAAGAATTACCAGCTACTCTACCAATATTGCGGAGTCAATCAGTTTCGTTGTGAATGGTGAAATTGTGAAACACAAGAAGCATAATTAGACAATTTGAAAATGAGATGTTGAGAAATTGAAAAAATGAGATTTGGAGAAATTTCAGGAGGATTTATACATCAACGAACAGAATCAAGCCAAAATTAAGATACAAGACACTGAAGGTGTCGAATTTAAATAACCCCGGGTGAGCGACTACAGGGATCGTAACCCGGGGTATGTAATGTCGCACTGAGTGAAGCGTATCTGTATTTTAGAATGAAATAGTCTTGCTGTATGCGCCGCAAATTGAAACCTTCGATATGCCTTTTGCCAAACCTGTTAGAGGAAGATTGCTTAAAAAGCTAATAGCTTTTAATAACTGATTCGTAAAGCCTGTCACCAAACTATTGTCCATCAGCAGCCGGATCTCATTTGCAAATTATCTCATCGCATACTTTGCAAAAACCTTATTAAATCAGCAAGTTATAAGACTTCTGTTAATTAACTTATTCTTTTTGTAACAGCTTTGTAACAGTTTTGTAACATTAATCGGGTTCATTTGTTGTATATATTTATAAATCAACAAAAAAATGAAGAAGTTACTGCTGATTTTAATGGCGTTTGCTGTTTTCGCAGCTTGCCAGAACAACAAGAAGAAGAGCGCTGACAAAACCACGAAAAACGTCAGTATAACAGCTGCCGGAGCGACATTTCCAATGCCTTTTTACAACCAGCTAATTTCTGATTACGCCACAAAAACCGGTACACTTGTTACTTACGGTGGTATTGGATCGGGTGGAGGAATCCGCAGTTTAAAAGATAAAGTGGTTGATTTTGGCGCTACAGATGCTTTCCTCGCAGATACACAAGCTGCTGAATTACCTGCACCAGTTGTCCATGTTCCAACGTGTTTAGGCGCTGTTGTTCTGGCATATAATCTTACAGGAGTAACTTCTTTGAAACTGAAAAATGAAGTTTTAACGAAAATCTTCATGGGCGAAATTAAAAAATGGAATGACCCTCAGATAAAAGCAGATAACCCCGATGCTAAACTTCCCGATCTTGGTATTTCGGTGATCTACCGTTCAGACGGTAGCGGAACCACCCATATTTTCAGCGACTATATGTCTAAAATCAGCGAGAAATGGGCGAAGGATATTGGTACCGGTAAGTCGCTGAACTGGCCAATAGGAATGGGTGCAAAGGGTAATCCGGGAGTTGCAGGCACCATCAAACAAACAGAAGGTGCCTTTGGATACATTGGATCGGAATATGCCTTCGCTCAAAAACTGCCTTTCGTTTCTCTTCAAAATAAAGCTGGACAGTTCATTGAACCATCCATACAATCAATCAGTGCCGCTGCTAAAGGCGAGATTCCAGCCGATACCAGGGTAATGGTAACCAACTCAAGCGATCCGGAAGCCTATCCGATCAGCGCATTTACCTGGATAATTCTGTACAAAGAACAGGCTTACGGCAACAGAACCCGTCAACAGGCAGAAGAAACTGTCAAATTTCTGGATTGGTTGATCAGCACAGATGCACAGGCAGTTGCGCAGAAAGTTGATTATGCGCCGCTTCCCGAAAAAGTAGTTGTATTGGCAAAAGATATTTTGAAATCGGTCACCTACAATGGTGAGGCGCTCTTGAAGTAAAGACTTCAGGCGACTGGCAACCAGCTGCTGGCAGATCTCTGCTGAAAGATAATTGCCAGTTACAATATCTTGTTAAAGCAATTATCAATTTTAGAAGCGGGACTAGCCAGCTGCAAGTTGCTTTTAAAATAAACATCTATCGCTAAAATAAAAATAAAGAGTGGGAAGCGAAAAAATTATTAAAAACCTGTTAAAGGCTTCATCTGTTATTATTTTACTCATTTTTGCAGGAATGGCTTACTCGATGATTAAGGGGGCGATCCCTGCATTCAAAGAGTTTGGTTTATTTGGATTTATATTTTCAACAGACTGGAATCCAACCGAAGGCAAAGAATCATATGGCGCCATGCCCTTTATTGCCGGAACGGTAATTACTTCACTACTTGCCCTTATCATCTGTTTCCCGCTTGCCTTCTCCACTTCCCTTTTCATTTCAGAATACTACCGGAAAACGAGAATTGCAACGATCTTAAGCACGCTTGTTGATTTGCTTGCGGGTGTACCCTCCATTGTTTACGGACTTTGGGGGTTTTACACGATACGTCCATTAATCGCAGAACTCGGATATTCAGGCCAGGGCTACGGGATATTTACTTCCGGATTAATATTGGCAATCATGATTATACCGTATGCTACCTCTATCAGCAATGAGATTATTTCCATGGTTCCTACCGAACTTAAAGAAGCAGCCTATTCACTTGGAGCTACACGAATGGAGGTTATATTTAGTGTTATTTTACCAAGTGCCCGGTCAGGACTTGTTGCCGGTTATATCCTTGCACTCGGGAGGGCGCTTGGAGAAACAATGGCAGTGACAATGCTGATCGGAAATGCAAACATCATCCCGACAGGGTTATTCAGCCCCGGAAATACAATGGCCAGCGTTATCGCCAATCAATTTGGCGAAGCCGATGGTCTAAAGCTGAGTTCGCTGATTGCGATCGGATTACTCCTTTTTGCAGTCACCGCAATTGTGAATGCCATTGGCAAAGTCATTATTCGTAAATACGCATAGCTCAATCAAAAATGGAAACAAAAGTGCTAATCGACGAAAAAGACAATTCAAACTGGAGAGAACTGAAAAACAAACTGTTCTTCGGAACGGTCGTTGTTCTTGCAACGCTTACGATATCTCCTATTTTATTAATTGTATATGAACTACTTGTCAAAGGATTAAAGCAAATAAACTTTGATTTCTTCTTAAAAGTAGCTCCCGATACCTTTCAGGCCATGACGGCGGTTCGAAACGGTGAAATAATTCCGGGCGGTATCGCCAATGGTATAACCGGAACACTGTTAATGGTGGTAGTCGCATCTCTGATAGCAATTCCAATCAGCTTATTAATCGGAATATTCCTTTATGAGAACCAAGGGAAAAAATATGCCAATCTGATCAGAAGCCTTACCGATATACTTCAGGGAGTTCCATCAGTTGTGCTGGGACTTATTGCCTACATCTGGATTGTTCAGGGTGTAACAAAAGGGTTTTCAGCATTGGCCGGAAGTGTTGCATTGGCAATTATGATGTTACCTTTGATAATCCGGTCAACCGAAGAGACGATGAAGATGATTCCAATCTCGATAAAGGAAGCGGGTGCTGCATTGGGTGTTCCATACCATAAAATTATCCTGAAGGTAATGATCCCATCCGGATTCAGTGGTTTAATGACAGGTATCTTACTCTCAATCTCAAGGGTTTTAGGTGAAACAGCGCCATTAATGCTCACTACTTTGGGAAGTACAACTGTCAATTTCAATATTACAAAACCGACCAGTGCCGTGCCGCTTCAAATCTGGGAGTTTTACAACAATCCCAATATGATAGACCTTGTCTGGTCTTCATCCCTTTTTCTGATGGCCTTTGTTTTAACGCTTAATATTATTGCCAAACGAATTTCGATGAGGTTTAGTTGAAATTCGTAAAAACAAATTACAATAGCATTCATGAACGACAATATATTACAAATTTCGAATCCTGTTTTATCAATCATCGGTCTTTCCATCTCATACGGAGAAGATAAGTATGCTGTTAATGATGTGTCGGCTGATGTGAAACGAAATGCCATTACTGCCATAATGGGCCCATCGGGTTGCGGTAAAAGCACCTTGCTCAGGGCAATCAACCGTATGCACGAATTGTATCCGAACATCCATACAAAGGGTGAAATAAAGTTGAACGGTGATAGTATTTACGACATGTCAACAACAAAGCTTCGGCGAAAAATTGGTATGGTTTTTCAACGGCCAAACCCATTTCCGACAATGAGCATTTACGAAAACGTGATCGCCGGGTATGATCTGAACGGAAGTAAACTGAAGAAATCGGAAAAGGATGAAATTGTAGAAAGTTCATTGACCGATGTAGGCTTGTTAGACGAAGTGAAAGACTCGCTTAACAAAAAGGGTAATTTCCTTTCAGGTGGTCAGCAGCAACGTCTGTGTATTGCAAGGACTTTGGCGTTTAAGCCCGATGTAATCCTGATGGATGAACCAACTTCGGCACTCGATCCGCTCTCAACAGCAAAGATCGAAGACTTATTGGTTGAGCTAAAAGCCCACTATTCAATCATTTTGGTCACTCACAATATGTCGCAGGCGGCCCGTATTTCCGACAATGCCATGTTTATGTACCTTGGTGAATTGGTTGAATATGATAAAACAAAAAAGATGTTCACCAATCCAAAAGATTCACGGACGGAAGGTTATCTTACCGGAAAATTCGGTTGAGATTTGATCACGATTAACCCTCCGCTTTATTTTTAAATTGAATGACATAACCTTATAAAATGAAATCAAATGAATATTAAAAAAGAGAATGCGATACAAAATGTAATCAGCCATTTTGAAGATTATGCAAACCTGATATTGAATCAGTTATCAATTCTCGAAAAAATAATAAGTTCCGGATCACTCACAATTTCGGAGGATATACTGAAAGAGCTGAATATCAACGAGGACAAATCGGATACTTTTGAGGTTAAACTTAGTGAGAAAATTATCAATACAATCGTTCTACAGAAACCGGTCGCTTCAGATTTACGAAAATTGATGGCCTGTTACCAGATCGTAATTAATCTTGAAAGAATCGGAGATCTGGTAATGGATATTGTTAAATTTATACCACGAATAAAAGAAAACGAAACATACAACCGCATGTCGGATGTTATCTACAACATGCTGCTGGTAAGTGTAAACATGGTTCAAAAAGCAATACTGTCTTTCATAAACAGTGATAAGGAGTTCGCAATCTGGGCCATTCAAAATGACGAAGTTGTCGATGAAATGAACCACAAGCTGATTCGGAAAGCGATTACAAAAAGTAAACTGCCAGACGAAACTCAGCAGTTGTTGTTCAGCTTTATACACATTAACAGCATCATTTCCAGCATCGAAAGAATTGCCGATCATGCCACCAATGTTGCAGAGGCTTCAATCTATGCAATGGAAGGAAAGGATATTCGCCATCAAAGTCATGAAAACGAAGAAGAGTAACTATGAATGAGAATTTTAGGATACTTGTTGTTGAGGATGAAGAGGATCTCAATGAGATTCTCCAATTCAACCTCGAAAGTGAAGGTTACCTTGTCGACACCTCTTTTTCAGCCGAAGAGGCATTAAAAAGAGACCTCACGCATTACGATTTACTGATTCTCGATGTGATGATGGGAAAGATATCTGGCTTTAGTCTGGCTCAAAGGATCAGAAAGGATATGCGACTCGAAGTACCTATCATTTTCCTTACCGCCCGGGACACCGAAAACGATTTACTGACCGGATTTAACCTTGGCGCAGATGACTACATTACGAAACCATTTTCTGTCAGGGCATTGCAAGCCCGTATAAAGGCGGTTTTAAAAAGAATCAAAACGACACCTATTGAAGAGATAGCAACGTCGCTGAATGTGGGAGAAATTACGATCGATTTTGAATCCAAGCGGCTGATTATCGGAGATAAAAAAATTGAACTTACCCGAAAAGAATATGAGATCATATCTTTGCTGGCAAAATCACCGGGCAGAATTTTCTCGCGTGAAGAGATACTCCGTAGAATCTGGGAAAGCGATGTGATCGTCATCGACCGTACCGTAGATGTCAATATGACCCGCTTACGACGAAAGATGGAAGAATACGGGAGTTACATTCGCAACAAACCTGGCTTCGGATATTACTTTGAAATTTGAAACTAAATTTTCGCTATCATGCTATTCGACCGAAAAACCATCCGATGGAAACTGTTTACCTATTATTACCTGCTTTTCGCGGTATTTACCTTGTCGATTATTCTTTACCAGAATAAGCGTGAGCAACATTTCAGGATAGCCCAACTTGAGACTTCGTTGAATGAATATACCGATCTGACAAACCGTTTCATTGAACACAATTCACTTTTCAAAGACAAAACCTTTTCGAAACTCGATAGCCTCAAATACATTATTCCTGTTGCAAAAGCCCGGATTACAGTTGTAAATTTCGAAGGAAAGGTATTATATGACAATATAATAGCCGATTTTGAACACATGGAAAATCATAAAAAGCGTCCCGAAATTCAAAAGGCGCTTTTCAGTGAATTCGGGGAAAATATCAGGCACTCGACAACCACCAATGAGGAATACATTTACTATGCAAAATCGTACAAAAACTATGTAATCAGGGCTGCCGTCGTTTACGATACTCAAATTAAGGCGTTTCTAAAAGCCGATTGGGTCTTTATTCCTTTCTTTATCTTTTTATTTCTTGTTTTCGGCTTTCTGCTAAGGTATATCGCGAATCACCTTGGTGACTCCATCACTAAATTAAAAGATTTTGCAGTGAAAATCAGGAGAAACGAAGCCATTAATCTGGACAATGACACCCAATTTTCGAACGATGAACTTGGATTTATAAGTCTGGAAATTATTCAGTTATATCAAAAACTCCGTAAAACAAAGACTGAGCTCGTTCTCGAAAAAGAAAAACTGATCAGTCATCTTTTCGTTTTAAAAGAGGGTGTTGCGTTCTTTTCAGCCAACAAAAAAGCGATATTGAACAACAGCCATTTCATTTTTTACATCAACATCATTGCCGAAGAATCCACCATCTCGGTAGAAAGGATCTTCCTTTCAGAAGAGTTTAAGGAGGTCAACAACTTTATCGACAAGACGATATCCGGAAATGCTTCTTTTCAACCGCTGGAGCCTCCCCGAATGGATTATTCGGTACAAAAGGACGGGTTTCATTTTAATATTCAATGCATCGTCTTCCCAGATAAAAGTTTCGAGATTCTCATTTCGGATCAAACACAGCTGATGCGACGGAGTATCATGAAACAGCAAATCACTTCTAATATTTCACACGAATTGAAGACGCCGATCTCATCCGTTAAAGGCTATCTCGAAACAGTTTTGAACAATCCGGATCTGGAGCCAGGCAAACAGCGCTATTTTATCGAAAAAGCATATAATCAATCGGAAAGGCTCACACAACTTGTGAATGATATTTCTCTGCTGAACAAGATTGAGGAGTATTCCGAATTGTATATCCGTGAAAAAGTGCAGATCCAAAAGGTAATTAATGAAGCAATTGAGAGTTTTAGTGATCTGATCAGGCTAAAGGTGATTCAGGTGGAGTGCTCAATTGAAGCAGATGTAATTGTCACTGCCAACTACTCATTAATGTTCTCCGTTTTCAGAAATCTGATGGAGAATGCAGTGAATTATGGCGGAGAAAATATCCTTATTTCAATTACTAAATACCACGAAGACAATACGTTTTATTACTTCTCATTTTCGGATAACGGACCAGGTGTAGATGAAGAGCACCTGTCGCGATTGTTCGAGCGGTTCTACAGGGTTGATGCAGGTCGTTCGCGCAAGGAAGGTGGTACCGGTTTGGGACTCGCGATTGTTAAGAACGCAATTATTAGCTTTAAAGGAGAGATTTCAGCCCGTAAAAGGAAAGGTGGCGGTCTCGAATTCTTGTTTTCGTTACCAAAGTGAAGTAAGGTACGGAAGAAGATTTAAATTACTTTTGCAGAAATTGAATTGTAAAAAGATGAAGGAGCAAATAGAAGCACTCAATCAAAAATATAGTCAGGCAACAGCAGAACAACTTTTAAGCGGATTTCTGTCTGATTTTAAAGGGAAGATTGCCTTATCAAGCAGTCTTGGAATAGAGGATCAGGTACTTACCCATATGGTTTGTAAAATTGACAAAACCACCAAAATCTTTACGCTCGACACTGGCCGGCTTTTTCCTGAAACTTATGACCTGATTCACAGAACGAATCATAAATATGGAATAAAGATAAGTGTCTACTTCCCGGATGCCGGTCAGGTTGAAGAGATGGTAAACACAAAAGGGATCAACCTGTTTTTTGAAAGTGTTGAAAACCGGAAACTTTGTTGCAATCTCCGCAAAATTCAACCGTTAAAACGTGCTTTTGAAGGACTGGAAGTTTGGATTTGTGGCTTGCGCAGCGAGCAGTCGGTCACAAGACAAAACATGCAAAAAATTGAATGGGATGAAGCAAATGGAATTATTAAACTGAATCCATTAATTGAATGGACAGAAGAAGAAACGAAGGCGTTTATCAAGGTAAACGGAATTCCCTATAATCCATTGCACGACAAAGGATACCCAAGCATTGGCTGCCAACCTTGCACCAGGGCAATTTTTCCGGGCGAAGATATCAGG
This sequence comes from Mariniphaga sp., assembly GCA_025355585.1. GTDB lineage: Bacteria > Bacteroidota > Bacteroidia > Bacteroidales > Prolixibacteraceae > JAAFHB01. Next base: position 10,637 of record JANXZJ010000080.1, read on the forward strand.
GCCGGCCGCTGGTGGTGGGAAAACCCTGATACCAAAGAATGTGGGTTACACAAAAGATAAAGGTTAAAGTGTAAAAGATAAAGGTTAAAGTTCAGAAAAAACTTTAACCTTTTTACTTTAGCCTTTAACCTTCTCAAAGCGACATATCGCTCATCTTTAAAACGACTCAATATTGAGCCAATACTTTATTAATCGAATTTGTGTCCTGGTTCCTCCTCTTCGCAACCTTTGTTGTATTGCTCCATCGCACTGAAACTCATCCCCATCGAAGAAAAACCACCGTCGTGGAAAAGGTTCTGCATCGTAACCTTTTTCGTGAAATCGGAAAACATCATGATGCAATAATCCGCACATTCATCAGCAGAAGCATTCCCAAGTGGTGACATCCGTTCAGAAAAATCAAGCAAATTACCAAACATCTTTATTCCGTTCCCTGCAGTCGTTGCAGTTGGTGACTGGGAGACAGTATTAATCCTCACTTTACGTTCCATACCATAGATATAGCCAAAACTACGGGCGATCGATTCAAGAAGTGATTTGGCATCTGCCATATCATTATAACCGTAAAAAGTCCTTTGTGCCGCCACATACGACAAGGCGAGTACCGATCCCCATTCATTGATCGCATCCAGTTTACGGGCTACCTGCAACACTTTGTGAAACGATATTGCGGAAACATCAAGTGTTTTCGAAAGAAAATCGTAATCCAGATCGCTGTAATGCCTCCCCTTCCGTACATTCGGAGACATACCAATAGAGTGCAGTATGAAATCAAGTTTACCGCCAAGAAACTCCATCGACTTTTCAATCAATGCTTCAAGGTCTTCAACATTTGAGGCATCAGCCGGAATCACGATCGTGTTGCATTTGTCTGCCAGGGTTTGGGTGTCGCCCATCCTGATCGCAAACGGAACATTTGTCAAAGTAAAGGTTGCACCTTCATCCAGTGCTCTTTCCGCAACTTTCCAGGCAATCGAATTTTCATTCAATGCGCCGAAAATGATTCCTCTTTTCCCCTTTAATAAATTATAAGCCATCTCGTTACAATTTCTGAAAACATTTGAGTTTTCAATTAATAAATACACAATAAGTTTAGTTGTTGTCGAGTCAGCTTTTTTTAGCTTTGATCATCGCCGTGGGTATAACCCTCACAGCAATAATATTGTTTAAAGGTGTTGAAAAATACTACTTTAAAAGTTCTTCCGCGTTTAATATGGCCGCAGCCGTGATGTTCTCACCACTAAGCATCTTCGCCAGCTCTTCTATCCGTTCGGATTTAGATAAAAGCTTTAGCTGCGTGGTTGTTTCACTCTCCGAATCCTGCTTATAAACCAGGAAATGGTGATCGCCCTTTGCTGCAATCTGTGGAAGATGTGTTATATTAATCACCTGCATATCAGCAGAAATCTCTTTCAATATAATGCCCATTCGTTCGGCAATATCGCCCGAAACGCCCGCATCTATCTCGTCGAAAATAATCGTAGGTAACGCTTTCGATTTTGATATCAACGCTTTAATAGCAAGCATTACCCTTGACATTTCACCGCCGGAAGCTACTTTCGAGATTTCGCACAACACCCCGTTTTTATTGGCAGTAAAAAGAAAGCTGACTGTGTCCATTCCATGCGTTCCCGGAGATGTTATCGGCAATATTTCTACCTGAAACTTCGAATTGGGCATTCCCAACTGCAACAACTGCCTGATCACACGCGATTCAATTTCCTTAATGACTGAATGTCGTTTAACGGATAAACGACTTGACAGGTCTTTGACCTCTGCATTTTTTAGTTCTTTTAATTGAACCAGTCGGAGAATCTCCTCTTCGTTTGATGAAACCGCCAGGATCTTAACTTCAAGCGAATTACGCAAGGCGATCAGTTCCTCAACTGATTTTAAATGGTGTTTTTGCTGCAGCGAATAAATCAGATCAAGACGCTCATTGATGGATCCGATTCTTTCTGAATCGTATTCTATCTTCTCCCCGATTGATCCAGCCTCGTCAGCAATATCTTTTAGATCAACATAAAGACTTTCCAACCGTTGTGAAAGTCCATCGGCATCGGGAAGAAAATTTCTTAATTTGGAAATCAATCCAATAGAGTTTTTGAGCTGGATCAAGGCGGAAATATTTTCTCCATTTAAGAGTTCATTCACATTCGATAAACCCGCTTTAATCTCTTCAGCATGCGTAAGCAATTCAAGTTCCTTTTCGAGTAACTCCTGTTCATTCTCTTTTAATGCAGCCTTATATAGCTGATCGAATTGAAATTGAAAATAACCGAGATCTGCCTTCGATTTTTCAGCCAGCACTTCAGCTTCGGCCAGGTCACCGATTAGTTTTCGAAAATCCTTGTAACTTTCCTTATAGGTTACAAGCAATTCCTGATTTCCGGCACAGATATCGACAACCATCAGTTGAAAAGCCTGGCTGTTTAATTCAAGGTTTTGGTTTTGAGAATGAATATCAATCAAGTGAATACCGATATCCTGCATTGTTTTTAGCATCACCGGCGAATCATTAATAAAAGCACGTGATTTTCCTGCAGGATTAATTTCCCGTCTGAAAATAGCAAAATTATCAAAGTCAAGATCGTTAGCCAGAAAAAGCTCTTCAAGACCTAAACCATCGACTCTAAACACGGCTTCAACAACGCATTTGACCGATTTATCTTTAAGAACAGAGGAATCGGCTCGTTGACCAAGTATCAACGATAAAGCGCCCAGTAATATTGATTTACCGGCACCAGTCTCTCCTGTTATAATAGAAAAGCCGGGACGGAGGTCGACATCCAGTTCCCGGATCAAAGCGTAATTCTGAATTCTTAAACGTGTTAACATTCAGGCAAAAATAAGTTTAAAAAATCTTTTGGTCCAAAATTTTCTGATACTTCCCTGCATTCGAAGGGTCGCATTCGGTGAGGATGACCATTACCCTCCCCTTTTCGTCAGTGCTACCTTTCGAGAAAACGTTAACAAGCTCATCTGATTTTGCATCAAAAAAGATTCTGTTGACATAGGTATCAGGTTTAGCCCTGTAAACACGTTGCATATTTTTTAAAGCATCGGCAATTTCGGAACGACCGATATCTGGTTTCTCTGCCATTATATCCAATCCCAACCGGTGATAGCGGTAAAGCAACTCACGAAATGGTCCATATGCCTTGTTTGTAAGGTTTTCGATTAACCAGAAACGGTTAAAATTACCTTCAAATGCTCTCCAACCCTTTTCGCGTGCATTCTGGGAGCGGTTGACAATATCGCGGGCTTTCTGAAAATAGACCGAACCTCCAAGTGGAGAATAGGTATCATAATCGAATCCAAGCAGGACATTAGCATAATAAGCCAGAATATTTGTCAGCGGATTTGAATTTGATGTCTCATCAAATTCCATGGGTTGAAATTCCACATACCTGAATTGCAAATCATTATCCTTAATATTTAAAAGCGGTGAATTGTATGAAGCGTTAAAAACCGGACGGTTTAACTGAACCTGCATGGTCCCTTTGAACTCATCAGATGAAACCTGTTCGGTAATCTGGATAAAAATGGTACACTCAATTCTTTCATCCGTAGTGAAAACATTGTCAGACCATTTACGGTTATTCATAAACTCGTAAATATCAGTCCGCATTGATTCGAACACCTGCTTATAAGTACCCTCAACGCGTGAACTCGACACACTTACGTTGCATCTGAACTCCTGCCCTGTTGCCACAATTGCGCAACAGATCAGTGCGATTATAAAAATTGTTTTGGGCATAACGGTCTGTAATATTTCTATAAAAATACAAAATTCACAATACTCATGATATGAAATCTTCGATCTCAATCAATTTATTTACAATATCAACTGCAACTTCCGTTTTTGGTTTCAAATCATAGGCAGAAATTGTGCTATTTTTATCGAGAATCGTTATTTTGTTTGTATCGTGCTGAAATCCGGAACCACTGTCGCGTAATGAATTCAGAACAATAAAATCGAGATTTTTCTTTTGTAGTTTTGCCAGGGCATTTTGCTCTTCGTCATTGGTTTCAAGCGCAAATCCAACAAGAACCTGATCCTTTCGTTTGATCTTACCAAGGCTTGCGGCTATATCCGGATTGGGACTAAGTTCAAGAAAATAATTAGCGGAAGTGCGTTTAATCTTATGATCATCAATAACTACAGGTGCAAAATCTGCAACCGCAGCCACCATGATAGCTCCATTACATTCACTAAAATAATTAAGACATTGGGTGTGCATCTCTGTCGCAGACACTACATCGATCCGTTCGATATGGTCGTTTTTGAGCTGAAGTGCCACCGGACCAGTAACTAAGATAACCCTGGCACCAAGAGATGCCAATCTTTCCGCCACAGCAAAACCCATCTTTCCTGACGAGTAATTCCCAATGTAGCGTACGGGGTCAATTTTTTCGTGTGTCGGACCTGCTGTTACGAGGTAGGTTTTATTCAGCAGTTTTTTTTTTCAGCAAAAAAGTCTACAACCATATTTACAATCACATCCGGCTCCTCCATTCTTCCCTTTCCCGAAAGGCCGCTGGCAAGTTCACCGGTTGCCGGTTCTATAATGATATTCCCGTATGATTTCAGAAGCTCAATATTCCGCATGGTTGATGGATGTTGAAACATATCGAGATCCATCGCCGGGGCAACCATTACGGGGCATTTTGCAGACAAATAAGTTGTTACCACAAGATTATCGCAAATGCCATTTGCCATCTTTCCCATTGTCGAAGCGGTTGCCGGTGCGACCAGAAGAAGATCTGCCCATAAACCCAAATCGACATGGCTATTCCAAAGACCATCATTCCGGGTAAAAAATTCGCTTAAAACAGGGCGTCCGGATAGTGTCGACAAAGTTAAAGGGGAAATAAACTCTTTCGCATAGGGCGTCATTACAACCTGCACTTCAGCACCTTGCTTCAAAAGCCCCCTTAAAAGATAAGCAGCCTTGTAGGCTGCAATACTTCCTGTGACACACAGAATTACTTTTTTTCCCTGAAGTTGCATCCTTGACGAAAGGTTTAAATGATTAAATCCTGGATGATAGTTCCTGAATAAAATAGCTTATATAAAAAAATAACAATGAATCGTTATTTTTTCTCTTTGGCAGGATTGCGGTAATAGATCTGTCCCTCTTTAAACTCCTCATAAGCAATAAGGGTTGGTTTTGGTAATTTTTCGTAGTAACGCGATATCTCAATCTGTTCGCGATTCTCGAATACTTCCTCCAGGTTGTCGCTGAAAGAAGCGAATTCCTGAAGTTTGGTATTTAATTCTTCTTTCAATTCGGCATTGATCTGATTGGCACGTTTCGCAATCACCATCAATGACTCATAGATATTACCTGTAAATGCTTCCAATTCATTTAAATCCCTTGGTACTGTGGTTATGGCAGCCTTTGTTTTTTTATAATCCATATCTATTTTTGTGTTTTATTTATTTCTTCATCACTTAGGTTCATCATTTTCTTTGTACTGGCAAAGTATCGATCAGCCTCTTTCCTGTATTTACTTGTCGGAAACTCATCCGTAAAAGTAAAATACTCATCCAATGCACTATTTAAACGTTCGCGTTTCTTTTCTTCATTACTGTTTTCGCCGAGAAGATATTTTGATTTCAGCAAATAATACATTAATTCTTCACGGTATTTTGTGTCGGGATACTCTTTAAGACTGTTCTTCAATGAGATAACAGCAGCCTTAAAGTCTCCAAGATCATAATACAGCTTACCGGATAAATATGATTTGTAAACCAGCTTTTCTCTTAACTCGTCAATGAGCTTATTTGCCTCGGCAACCCTGGCACTTCCCGGAAAAATATTGATGAATAATTGCAATGCATCAATCGCATCCTGGGTCGTTTTTTGATCGAGCCGGGGATTTGGAGAATCCAAATAGTAACAATAACCGATCAGAAACTGAGCCTCTTCATTGTATTCACTACGGGGATATTCCTTTAGCATCTGTCTGAAATAGTGACTGGCAAGGACATAATCCCTTTGTCCGTAGCAACTCTTGGCCAGATAATAGTATATCTGGTCAGCACGGCTTGTCCCTTTATAAATATTGACCAATTCCTGATAAAGCTGCGAGGAGCGACTGTATTCCTTGTTCTCATAATACTCTTTGGCTTTTTTCAGTTTGTATTCATAGTCAGTACTTTTGACTACCTTCTGATAATCGCCACAGGAAAGAGCCATCAAAAACAGGCCAGCCCAAAGGATATTTTTCACTTTTAGAATCATTTTGCAAAGATACATTTTTTCGACAATTCGGCACATCATTTTTTCGGGTAATAAACTTAACGATTATATGAATATCAATCATGCGTTTATGACTCCATCAATACTATGATTGACGAACCAGAAAAATGGTTGCTCTCAACCAATAATTAACTGCTCAAAATACCCGGCGATCGAAATAATGCGGCATCAAACCGATGTTCGAACCCTAAAAATGAGTTTGTATCACATTGATTTTGCTGCAAAACTCAAAAGGACAATTGCGTTATAATATTGAATTACGTGTATTTAAAATACTGATAAACAACCGGAGTGATGGCTGAGCGTTTTGGACTATGATATAATTCAGGAAAAATCAATGTGTAAACTATTAGTGTCGCAATATAAAAAAGTATACTTTTGCGTAGTTTAAAATAAAATCAAAGAAATCGTGGATATTTTTGAAAAATTCAAAACAGATAAGGGCAGCCTTGGTCAATACCAGAAAGAAGCGCATGGTTATTTTTCATTTCCTAAATTAGAAGGTGAAATTGGTTCCAGAATGAAATTCAGGGGCAAAGAGGTACTTAACTGGAGTCTGAACAATTATTGCGGTCTGGCTAATCACCAGGAAGTAAGAAAAGCGGACGCCCTTGCGGCAGCTAAATATGGTCTGGCCTACCCAATGGGAGCACGAATGATGACTGGACAAACCAGCATGCACGAAGAGTTGGAGCGTCAGTTGGCCAGCTTCGTCAGTAAACCAGATTCATTTTTGCTTAATTTCGGTTACCAGGGAATGGTTTCCATTATCGATGCAATTTGTGGCCGGAACGACGTGATTGTTTATGATGCAGAAGCTCACGCATGTATTCTTGACGGCGTCAGGTTGCATATGGGTAAACGCTTTGTTTTTCAGCACAATGATATGGACAGCCTCCGGAAACAACTGGAACACGCCACATCTTTAGCTCAAAGAACCGGCGGAGGTATTCTTGTAATTTCAGAAGGTGTATTCGGCATGGCTGGTGACCTTGGAAAAATAGATGAGATTGTTGCGCTGAAAAGTGATTTTAATTTCAGGTTACTTGTTGATGATGCCCACGGTTTTGGAACAATGGGTGCCACAGGTGCAGGAACAGGAGAACACTTTGGGGTGCAGGATGGTATTGATATGTATTTTGGAACGTTTGCCAAAGCAATGGCTGGTATTGGTGCTTTCATCGCAAGCAGCGAAGAAGTATGCGATTACCTCCGTTACAATATGCGTTCTCAGATTTTTGCAAAATCACTTCCGATGGCAATGGTATTGGGATTACTCAAACGTCTTGAGCTAATCCGTACCGAACCTGAATTACGAGAAAAGCTTTGGACGATTGTCCGCGCTCTTCAGTCGGGTTTGAAAGCAGAGAACTTCGATTTAGGCGTAACCAATTCACCCGTTACACCGGTTTATCTTTCAGGAAGTGTACCAGAAGGGACTAACGTGATCATGGATCTTCGTGAGAACTACAATATTTTCTGTTCGGGGGTTATATATCCGGTTATTCCTAAGGGTCAGTTATTGCTGCGACTTATTCCAACGTCAATACATACACTCGAGGATGTCGAATATACGATTAAAGCATTTTCAGAAGTCAGGAAGAATCTCGAGGCTGGAAAATATGCCGGAACAAAAATTACACAGGTTTCACAATAAGATATTCCAATACGTAGAAAATGCCTCTCAATTCGGGAGGCATTTTTTTTACTGTTAAGAAAGCAGTAACCTGATTCCTATTTTTTTTCAGAGAGATATCTTTCCGCATCAATCGCAGCCTTACAACCCGAACCGGCAGCAGTAACAGCCTGACGATATACATGATCCATCACATCGCCGCAGGCAAATACCCCTTCAACATTTGTTTTCGAAGAATCACCTGTTGTCTTTATATATCCAACTTCATTGGTGTCGAGAAATTGTTTGAAAATAGCTGAATTAGGCACATGCCCGATTGCTAGAAAGAAGCCGTCAACATTGATTTTAACCTCTGTTTCATTGGCTTCACCTTTATTCTTAATAAGATTGACTCCTTCAACAACCCCGGTTCCAAATAATCCTTTGGTCTGGTGCTTCCACAAAATTTCAATATTCGGAGTTTTTATGGTCCTGTCCTGCATCACTTTCGAAGCTCTTAAAATATCGCGACGAACAATCAGGTAAACTTTTCTGCAAAGACCGGCAAGGTAAATAGCTTCTTCGCAGGCCGTATCACCACCACCTACTACTGCAACATCTTTCCCTTTATAAAAAAATCCGTCGCAGGTGGCACAGGCAGAAACGCCCGAACCCGCATATTTCTGCTCATCTTCAATTCCCAGGTATTGAGCAGTGGCACCCGTGGCAATGATAACCGTGTCTGCTTCAATCACCTTTTCACCATCAATTGTAATTTTATGAACTGATCCGGAAAAATCGGCAGCTGTTGCCAGACCCCACCTTACATCAGTTCCAAACCTTACTGCCTGAGCCTTTAATTCTTCCATCATAACAGGTCCGGTAACTCCCTGAGGATACCCGGGGAAATTTTCAACTTCTGTTGTGGTGGTTAATTGTCCGCCAGGCTGCAAACCTTCGTATAATACAGGACTCAAATTAGCGCGTGCAGCATAAATAGCAGCTGTAAATCCGGCGGGTCCTGAACCAATAATCAAACATTTAACGTGTTCTGACTTCCCATAAGATTTAATACTTTTAGGCTGATTTTCAGTAATATTCATCGGCTTAAATAATTCCATAGGTTCTGATATATTTATTTTCCAAAGTTAAATTAAATTTCAATAACCGCAATAATTGCTAGTGTAAATTAATTTCGTTTTCAATTGTACCACAGTAGAACATGATATAAACCCTTTTGTTTAAGAAAGCGCTGTGAAACACCCATAATTCTGCGCTTCGCAAACACAAATGAAGATAAAATGGTTGTTCTACCAGGCAATTGAAAAACATATTATCTGCTGATGGAACTTAATGCAACCTTCTTTATTTTGGATAAATTGATTCGAAATATTTGCAAAAAGGAAAAAGCAGATTACTTTTGCTACCGCGTTAAAAGAAACGCACATAATTCGGGGTGTAGCTCAGCTTGGTTTAGAGTACTCGTCTGGGGGGCGAGGGGTCGCAAGTTCAAATCCTGTCACCCCGACTTATTGATTATCAGAGGGTTAAAACAGTAGTGTTTAACCCTCTTTTTTTGCTTCCCGACTGATTCCAGACTCACTATCGACGGTTTAGGAACCGGCAAAGGGATGTCGTTTGAGATTACGTATAAGACTACCAATATTTATGCTAACATGGGGAATATCCTATTGACCGAAGCGATCTGATATTAAATGCAATATGGAAGCAATATTTTAAATTCGTAAAACCCATGCCTGAGAAAGTGGCTACTTCCCAGTTTGGTGAAATTGATTTCAGTGCCGAAACTTTCGGCATTGAAATCATTTATAGTATCATTTTTTCACACCCATTTCATCAAGGAGGAAGCCTGCATTACCGAATTTTTCGGTAACAAAGAGGACATACCTTATATCTACCGCAATACAGCGTTGCAAGGCATAATCGTATTGCCAATCACTGATCATCGCCTCATAATTACCGTCGAAAGCTATCCCGGCAATCTCGCCCTTTGCATTCATAACCGGGCTGCCACTGTTTCCACCGGTGATATCACATTGATTAAGGAAAGCAACAGGAACATCGCCAAGGTTAGGGTCAGACCATTTCCCGAAATCTTTTTTTTCCGCTAAACGGACTAATCCTTCAGGTGCATTAAATGGCTCTTCCCCAGTATTTTTATCGACGACCCCTTGCAATGATGTAAAAGGACTGTACCAAACAGCATCGGCAGGCTTGTATCCTTTAACAGGTCCCCAGGTAAACCGGATCGTACGGTTGGCATCAGGATACATGTTTTTTCCCTTCCATTCGTAGAGTGCATCCATGTAATCCTTTCTTAAGGCGTCTACATTTGCTCCGAATACTTCCTGCGTTTTATTATTTTCTTCTACCAATGGATAAATACTTACTGCCAGTTTTATAAAGGGATCATTCGCTTTTTCAATTTCTGCCGAAGGTTTGCCAATCAGACTTTTTGCAAATCCGGCATCTTTCATCTTTGATGTGCTGTAGGCATCGTCTACCCATTGTTCGGGGGTTTTACCTGAATCTGTAATGATATACTCCAGTCCGGTAATCCGCTGTCCTGCCGGCAATGCAGCAGCCATTTTCAGGGCCCGAACCAGCGTCGCCTTATCTACAGATTCCAGGTAGTCCTTGTATGAAAGAGTTAACTCTTCCGCCATCTCCTTTGAGGTTTCCTCTGTTATTCCGGGATTCCTTTCTGCCACTGGTTTCTCCATTTCTTTGGCAATGTAGTAGATCTGATTGGCAGAAAGCAGTACGAGTCCTGAAAAATTTTGAAAGATAATTGCCACGTTATCAAGATCCTTCGTCTTTCTAAGGACATCATACTGCGCCTTTTCTTTCGATATGATGTCAGCATATTTTGCTTTTCGTTCGGGAGTAGTGTTAGCCCATACGAGGTACTCTTTTTCAAAATCAAGTTTCTTTTGCAAAAAATGAGTTTTTTTCATCCCATCAACCTTTCCCTGATAATTCTTCATCGCATTGGCAAGACCTTTAATGTTGCTGGCAACCTTTATTTTCCCTGCAGGGTCATTTTTGGTAAGTTCCTCCGATAGTGAAATGATCTCGCTGAAGGTTTTAATGAAGAATGGATAGCTATATTCAAGGTTCCAGCTAACTGAATTGGATGACCTGTACCTGGCCGTAGAACCTGGATAACCCATAATGAAGTTGAAATCCCCTTCTTTCATACCGCCTTGTGCCACTTTAAGCCATACTTTCGGTTTGTATGGCACGTTATCGGCTTTGTATTCGCTTCCCTGACCATCGGGTGTGACATATACCCGCATAAACGAAAAATCCCCCGTATGCCGCGGCCACATCCAATTATCGGTCTCACCACCGTAATTGCCGATGGATGAAGGCGGGGAATAGACAATCCGTATATCCTTGAATACTTTATAAGTGTACATTAAGTATTGTTTCCCGTTGTACATGGGGACGATCACCGCTTCACTGTCGCTGCTTTTTTTGCGAACGACCTCTGTCATTTCTGCAATCTTTAAGTTCACTTTCTTACTTTTTTCAACAGGATCGGTTATTCCTGTTGCAGCGGCAAGCACATCGTTTGTGACATCTTTCATCGCCGTCATCAGCCGGGCCTGGTAGCCGGGTGCATTTATCTCTGCGGAGCGTTCTTTTGCAAGGAACCCATTTTCCAGGAAGTCGCTGTTTACAGTTGAAGTTCGCTGCAGCGCCGAAAAGGCAACATGGTGGTTTGTTACAACCAGTCCTTCGGGCGATACAAACGAAGCAGTACCTCCTCCCAACAAAAGAATGGCATTTGCCAGACAAGGCTTGTCAGGTTCGTATATTTCCTGCAGTGGGATCTTTAACCCTTTTTTAGCCAGATCAAGTTGTCCAAGCTGATTCAGCATCCACATTCCCTCCTGTGCAAATGAGGACAAACTAGCAATAACACAAAAAATCAAAACAATAAAATGCTTTTTCATAGTTATAATTTTTGAGTTGTAAATCAATGTCGTTTAGTTAAGAAAATCTTCTGAAGGTCCTGATTTAATGATATTTTGATCAAAATAGTTCTTTGAA
>JANXZJ010000099.1 GCA_025355585.1 Mariniphaga sp.
GGTGATTTTCGAACGTAAAAAATTTTTCAGGAAAAACCCCGCAGATTGGAAGAAACTGATCAGAAATTACGGAAATCCCTTGTGGAAACCGGATACTTTGATTGAAGAACTGATTCAAATGAAAAAAGACCGTTAAGAAAAGAAGACGCTAACGATCAGTCATAAAGGCACTGAAACGCTTTCGGCGGGTCATCCGATTTTTCAAATTATTAAGCGATGCTCTTCGAAGCAGTACTCTGGTTCCCCGAAGCCTTACTCTGGTTCATCGACGATGTACGCTGGTTCTTCGAAGATGTACTCTGGTTCTTCGAAGATGTACTCTGGTTCTTCGACGATGTACTCTGGTTCTTCGAAGCTGTACTCTGGTCCTTCGACAATGTACTCTGGTTCTTCGACGATGTACGCTGGTTCTTCGACGATATACTCTGGTTCTTCGACGATGTACTCTGGTTCTTCGACGATGTACTCTGGTTCTTCGACAACGTTTCGTGACTTTTCAACACATTGGTCCGGTTCCTTGAATGCTTACCTGAATGGCCAGATACGAGTAGGACATTGAATGTTTGCAAAGACGGAACAGGGCAAAAAATTAAGGCGCTTACCGTGCGCCTTAATTCATCCTTTTTTAAAATTCACCCTAACCTGTCCAATCGTTGTTTATGCAGTTGCAGTTGATTTTTCGCTTTTGTCCTCCGTTGTTTTAGGCGCGGAAGTTTTCATTCTGCTTACGCGTTTTTTTAGTTCCGAGAACGTGTATTCTTTCACCCTGGCGGGATCTTTTTTCTGGAAGAGAATTTTTCCGGCCGTAAGTATCATCGTGAGCGTTCTATACAATTCGTTAAAAACCCCGATGTTGTCTTGCACGATCAGTGCCCTGTTGCTGGAAATTTCATACCGCTTTTTCTTGTCGGCAATCAACGATTCCAAAGCTGAATCTAGTTGCGCGACAAACTCATCTGTAAGTCCTTCTTTGGCGAGCTGATCTTTGTAATTTACCAGGTTCTTGCTGATCAGGTTCAAACCTTTAACGGCGGCATCGGCATCCTTGTTATAAATTGCTTGTCGCAAATCAGATGTCCCAAAGTCAATCAGGTCAAGTTTCGCAAATTGAATATAACCACCAAGTCTGTTATTAAGACCCTGAAGGCTTTCTATCGTACCATACATCCTTGCCGTTATGGCTTTCTGTAATTGCATTTCGGCCTGCGGCTCAATGATATCGTAGGCCAATGCGATGTCGCTTTCAAATCTGCTCAGAAAATCTTCGTTAAACTTTGGCGAATAGGCAGTAAAAGTGGCCAGATCGCGTTTCAGATTACTTGCACCAAAACTGCAGATAGGAGGGACATCTTCGTCCATACAATTGTAAACCCGTAAAACTTTTTGTTCCATAATAATTTCATTTAAAATTTTTAACAATTTATTTAAAGACATATATTGAATGAAAACCTGCCCGTAAATTGGATTGTGAAACCTCAAATATTTAAAGCGCTGACCAAAATTCGAATACGAATCCTTCAGGAAGTGAAATGTGTTTACGTTTGATTTGTGCTGTTTGATTTTTTTTACGTAATGTTTTTAAAAGGTTTCAGTTTTATATGAAATAAATGAAGAAATAAGTTAAATTTTTTATCAAATGAACCGGGAAGGAGTTGTCAACCACAAAAGGAGACGAATATTTCGGTTCACGCCCCGGAAAAACAAATTTAGTTTAGCTGATCTTCAATTAGCTGCGATGATTTACGATTCCGGGATTTGGATTGGTTGGTGTCGCTCATAAAATAAAGAATTAGCCAAAAATAATCCTACATTTGCAACGGAAATCCAACAACCCTGACGGAAAAGCAGGGACGGAAAGTGTGATAAACAATTTGTATTATATTACATGATTTTATCAAACAGTTAATTAATGAGTAAAAGCAGCGATTGTAAGATATACGTATTTCACTATAAAAACGGTGATCCCTTCCCCAATTTGCCAGGTTATGTTCACATACTGGCAGGGAAAGAAACCTACCCTCAGAAATCAGATTTTACAGGCGATGACACAGGAGAGAATATCTCGAATAAAAATCAATATTACAGCGAATTAACAGGAATCTACTGGGTCGATAAAAATCAATCATCAGCGATTGTGGGGACTTGCCACTACCGGCGTTTCTTTACCGCCAGCAGGGAACCTTTACAATATAAGTTAAAACGTCTGCTCTATTATTTCGGCGGATTAAACATCGGAAGACACGGGCTCATCTACACAACGAACCAGGAATACTGGCGAAACCGTATTCTGACATGTGAAGAAGCAACGCAGTATTTAGAGGAATTCGATGCGATTATGCCCATCAAACGAAAGTTAAGGCAGTCGATAGAAAGCCATTACAATAAATATCACGATGCAACAGATTTACAATTGCTTCGGCTGATTATCAATGAAAAAGCGCCCGGATATTCTTCAACATTCGAATCAACGCTTCAGCAAAAAAGGTTGTATGCCAACAATATGATGGTGATGAAGCGTGAAAAATTCGAAGCATTGTGTGACTGGCTTTTTATGCTGCTGTTTGAATTTGAAAAGCGGGTCGACCTGACAAAATATACCGATTATCAGCAACGCATTTTTGGCTTTATTTCCGAAAGATTGATTACTACCTGGGTCAATCATCACCAGCTGAAGGTGAAAGAGTTTCCGCTGATTTACTTTCGGAATCTTAAAAAGGCGAAATAGCCGCTATTTTCCTCCATTTATTGAACACCCGTTAATAACATCGTTTTGAAAGATATCGTCCTGATAACGCCCGTCAAAGATTCGCTGAACACACTTCGCGAAACTGTACGTTCGATTGCACCAGCAACCCCTGATTTTGCTTACTATATTTTTGATGATTTCAGTACTGCTGAAACCAGGCAATGGCTCGATGAGAACGCCGGGAAATATGGTTTCAAGGTAGTTGGACTCGAAAATCACACGACAAAAAAATCGCCCAACTACCGGACGATACTATTGATGGCCAGGGAATACTCGCTCGCGAAAAATGCGCACCTTTTAATTATTGAGTCGGATGTTGTTGTCAGCCGCGAAACCATCAATGGCTTGAACCGTGTGGCTGACGAATTTACCGATGCTGGATTGATTGGTTCGGTCACAGTTGACCACGAAGGCAAAGTAAATTTTCCTTATTTGTATGCATTATCAGACGGTAAAACTGGTACATATGTTTCGGAACACAGCATCAGTTTTTGTTGTACGCTGCTGACAAATGATTTTCTGAAGAAATTTGATTTCAACGACTTACCTGAAAACCTCGATTGGTTCGATGTGCCTATTACAAGGAAATCGCGTGCACTGGGCTTTAAAAACTATATTTCAAAAGATCTGCCGGTCTTTCACCAGCCTCACGGAAGCCGTCCCTGGAAAATGCTGAAGTATACGAATCCCGTTTTGTACTATTTTAAAAAATTTATTTTCCGTCGCGACCGGATTTGAAAACCCGGCTCAGAATAACTTTAAAATATTCGCGCTTTTTGAGGTTCTCGCCACTTTTACGGTTAATAATCACGATGCTTTTTGCCGCTTTTGCAGAATTTTCATGTCTCAATAATGCATATTCGCGGGCAATGAGTTCAAGCGTTGGCTGATCGACTCCCAGCCGGCAAAAATTGCTTAACCCTTTTTCAAAACTTATCGGACCAAATGTCATCCTGTTCAGATCGACAATACTAAACTGGTATTTTCCATCATCCGTTTTGGTAATTAATGTGTTTCCCTGTGAATAATCGAGGTGGAAAATTCCGTTTTTGTGCAACTTTTCATACGTGAACCGGACCCATTGGCGTAAGATTTCATCCCTGAGTTCCACCTGAAAGTCTAATACTTCACGAAGCGTAAAATTGTAGTTCAGGTGAAGTGATACGTAATAACTCTTCTTTAACAATCCGTTCCTCGTACATTCAACATGTGCCACCGCCTGGGGCGTTGGCACATCAAGCAGAAAAAACTTTCTTGCATATTTATAGGAGCGGGCGGCTTTCGAACCCCTGAGGTGAACGTAAACAAACCTGTTAATCAGGTTTGGAACCTTAAATGCTTTAACATTCAGTTTGTAATTTCCAACATTGAAGACCTTTACCTCATTTCTTAACTTAAAGATGGTTTCGCCGGAACTTGAAAAGTCAGCCGGTAGCTGGCTGATCCACAGTTCTAGTTCCCTGAATTCCGGGGCAATTTCATATGTTATTTTCTCACGCATCTTCTGGAATTTTGCACTGCCATATTATCAAACAAAACTAACATTTATTGATTCATAAACCCTTGCTCCTTCAAAACTTCGAGCAACATATTTGAAAATACAACATTGTCGCTTTTTTTATACCTGATATCAGTAAATACCTGAGCAAGTGTTTCCTTTTTATTTTCAAGCACAAACTGGCAGTTATCGGAGCGGTTTTCCTTTCCGCGATAAGCGGTGATTATTTGATCATCAGTATAATCAGCATAAGCCTCATGATGGATAATTGCATCCAACGGTAACCGGTCGACCTGTTCGGGGTTTTCATCCGGCCAGCCAATTGTAAGCGTGGTGACAGGAACAACACCTTTGGGAAGTTTCAGTATATCAATAATTTTCGCGGCCAGATAAGTTGTTGTGCCCAAATAACAGACACCGAGCCCCTCACTTTCAGCAGCAACTGTAACATTCTGAGCGACAAGTAAAGCATCAATTGCTGCAGTCACAAAGGAGAGAAAATTATCGTAACCGGGTTCCGCATCGCTTAATTTACACCATTTATTGAAACGGTTAAAATCAGCACAGAATGTAAATATAACAGGAGCATTAATTACCATTGGCTGATTAAAATGACAGGGTGCCAACGCTTTTTTACCTTCAGCTTCGCGTGTAATAACGATGCTGTATAATTGCATGTTACCTGTTGTTGAAGCCCTGCATCCGGCTTCGAGTATTTTCCGGATCAAATCTTCCTCAACATCAGCATCTTTATATTTTCGGATGGTCCGGTGTGTCAATAATTGCTCGATCATCTTTTAATCTGTTTTGATGGTGCAAAGATAGAAATCCAATTTCTCGAAATGGTTGAACGAAGTGAAATAATGAAACCTTTATTATATTTGTAAAATGAAAACAAAGTTGATCATTCCTATAGTGATTTTAGCAGCGGCACTTTTGCTGGTCAGGTGTACGACCTGTAAGTGTGGTTTTCAACCTCCGAAAGCCAAAAAAAATTCAACCTGGATTAAGCGGTAAATGATTAAAGCGGCACAATTCAATGGTAAGTTAACAATTTGTAAAGAACCACTGATTTGCATGCTATTAATTTGACAAAGTAAAATTAAAATTGTTACTTTCGCCGTGAAATTTAAAGAAGGTTCAATTCATTCTATAATTCTCAAAACGAATAAATTATGTCTAAAATTAAAATTGGTATTAATGGTTTCGGTCGCATCGGCCGACTGGTTTTCAGAGCTGCTGTTGACAGAAAAGATGTAGAAATTGTTGGAATCAACGATCTTATTGATGTTGATTACATGGCCTACATGCTTAAATACGATTCAACGCATGGTCGTTTCTCTGGAACTGTTTCTGTTGAAAACGGTGCTTTGGTAGTAAACGGAAAGAAGATCCGCGTTACAGCTGAAAGAAATCCTGCTGACCTTAAATGGGGCGAAATCGGAGCTGAGTATGTTGTTGAATCAACTGGTCTTTTCCTTGATAAAGCTAAATGTCAGGCACATCTCGACGCAGGTGCGAAGAAAGTTATTATGTCTGCGCCATCGAAAGACGATACGCCTATGTTTGTAATGGGTGTAAACAACAAGAAGTATACTTCTGATGTGAATTTTGTATCGAATGCCTCTTGTACAACCAATTGCCTTGCTCCTATCGCAAAAGTACTGAACGACAATTTCGGTATTATCGAAGGTTTAATGACAACAGTTCATGCTACAACTGCAACTCAGAAAACAGTTGACGGTCCTTCAATGAAAGACTGGCGTGGTGGCCGTGGTGCTGGTGCAAATATTATCCCATCATCAACCGGAGCTGCAAAGGCAGTAGGTAAAGTTATTCCTGAATTGAATGGTAAATTGACCGGTATGGCTTTCCGCGTACCAACTCCTGACGTTTCAGTTGTTGACCTTACCGTTCGTTTGGAAAAACCAGCTTCTTACAAAGCAATTTGTGCTGTTATGAAAGCTGCTGCTGAAGGTGAATTAAAAGGAATTCTTGGGTATACCGAAGACTAAGTTGTTTCAACTGACTTTGTTACCGACCCACGTACTTCTATCTTTGATGCAGGCGCTGGTATTGGCTTGAATGATCATTTCGTTAAAGTTGTATCATGGTATGACAACGAATGGGGTTATTCAAACAAAGTTGTTGACCTTGTTGAGTACATGTTCTCTGTTGACCACAAGTAATCGGGTTTTCCCGCTTCAATAAAATTCAAAAACCTGTCGGATAAATTCCGGCAGGTTTTTTTGTTCCTTTATTTGAGTAGAATTACATATTTTTGTATTTGCAATGATGAGTCTTGACAGAACTTATTGATCTGAGAGATTCTTAACGCATTTAATAATTCACACATGAAAACAAGAACCTTAAAAGTCAAAGAAACAGACAAATGGGCGCTACCAGGTAAGCCGTTAACTGTCGATGAGTTTAAGGCGGGAATAAAAGAAGCCGAAAAGGGCCCTTTCTTTACCATCGAAGAATCTAAAAAAATATTAAAGGAATGAAGGAAACAACGAAAATCAAATCTATAAAAAAGATTACGCTATAACTCCAGCTTTTGAACCTAATATTCTCTCCTTCTCTAAGTCTCCTCTTCTCACAGTCACATTCTCTCAAATACCACCTCCATTTTGATTGCCTGCCGGGCCTTTTTTCCCTTTCATGGCATCAATCGAATCATCAACCTGATCACCGATTTTCCGGCCGGCCTCTTTTGCTTTCTTTAATAATTCATTGGCCTGGACTTCCGCCTTATCTTTGAAATCCTCGAATTTTGCGCCCATTTCACCGCTATGAAACTCCTCGGATTTTTTTTCCATCATGTCCTCCACCTTCCCAAAGGCATCCGAGATTTTGCCAAAAGCTTTGCTGCTTTTAAATTTCTTAAATTTTTCCTCAAAATAGTCTTCCGCTTTATCCGCAAGATCTTTGCCCTTGTCGATCAGATCGTCCGCTTTATCCGAAGTTTCATTTCCCGGCTTACTGCCATTGTTTTTACTTTCGTCGCTCATTGCTTAATATTTTGGGTTAAACACTTAATTTTAAACATCTAAAATTATAAATAAGTTGGCTGAAATTTTCAAATAATGATCTTAAAAAATTCTTCCAAATTCTTCCTGCCCTGATATTCAGCAGCTGAAGTCAAAATAAAATCTGAAAAAATCATAATCTGCTGATATAAAAGGTTTTTTGAAGCCTTAATACTTAGTCTATCTGAAATGTTTATGCGTATCTTTGGCGATTAAATCAGAATGTATGTCTGAAAACAGAATTTGTAATTTATTTGAAATTAAATACCCCATTGTTCAGGCGGGAATGGTCTGGTGTTCAGGCTGGCGACTTGCCTCCGCCGTAAGTAATTGTGGCGGACTGGGATTGATTGGTTCTGGTTCAATGCATCCTGAAATCCTTGAAGAGCATATCCGGAAAGCAAAACTTGCAACAAACAAGCCTTTCGGAGTAAACGTTCCATTGCTTTATCCGGAGATAGATCGTCTTATCGATATCATTATAAAAGAGAATGTTAAAATAGTTTTCACTTCTGCAGGATCGCCCAAAAAGTGGACTTCACTGCTTCATGATCATGGAATTCTCGTTGCGCATGTTGTATCATCGGCATCTTTCGCAGCAAAAAGTGAAGAAGCGGGTGTAGACGCTGTTGTTGCGGAAGGATTCGAAGCCGGCGGACACAATGGACGCGATGAAACCACCACTTTAACATTGATTCCTTCAGTTCGCAAAGCAACTTCTCTCCCACTCATCGCTGCCGGGGGAATAGCTACGGGAAAGACTATGCTCGCAACAATGATTTTGGGCTCCGATGGCGTACAGGTTGGTTCGCGTTTTGCAATTTCGAACGAATCATCAGCGCACGAAAATTTCAAGAACTATGTGGTGAATTCGAAAGAAGGCGATACAATCTTGTCAATTAAAAGTTTGACTCCGGTTCGTTTACTCCGAAATAAGTTTTTCGACCTGATCCGCAACGCTGAAAACAATTGTGCATCAACTGAGGAGCTTAAAAATCTGCTGGGTAAAGGGCGTGCAAAAAAAGGAATTTTTAATGGAGATCTTGATGAAGGCGAACTTGAAATCGGTCAGGTGGCTTCTCTCATCGACAACATTCTTCCGGTTTCAGAAATCATGAAAAATATCCTTGAAGAATATCACACCGCACTTAAGACATTACAAAATAAATCGTTATACAAATTCGACAACGAATGATTCAATTTGAAAAAAATACACTTGCAAATGGATTGCGGGTAATTGTCCACACCGACATCTCCACTCCATTTGTGGCTGTAAATGTTTGTTACAATGTTGGCGCAAAGCACGAAGATCCCCACCGGACTGGTTTTGCGCATCTTTTCGAGCACCTCACCTTTGGCGGATCACAGCATGTTCCCGATTTTGACACGCCGATACAAAATGCAGGTGGTACAAATAATGCTTTCACCACGAACGATATCACCAATTACTATATCACAATTCCGTCCAACAATATTGAAACAGCCTTGTGGCTCGAATCGGACCGGATGCTGGGACCTAAATTCACCAAAAAAGGGCTTGAAGTACAACGAAATGTCGTGATTGAAGAGTTCAGACAACGAAATCTGAACAAACCTTATGGCGATACATGGCATTTACTACGTGATCTTTCATATAAAGTTCATCCTTACCGCTGGCCAACTATTGGATTAATTCCTGAACATATCGAAAGAGCAACGCTTGAAGAGGTGAAAGATTTTTTCTTTCATCACTATGCCCCAAACAATGCAGTTCTGGTCATTACAGGAAATATCCAATCGGATCATGCTTTCAGTCTCGCAGAAAAATGGTTCAGCGATATCCCCGAGAGAGAAATTACAAATAACACCATCCTTCCCGAGCCTTTACAAACAACTGATCGCGAAGTTACTGTATATCGCGAAGTTCCGGTCGATACCTTTTACGTTGCATGGCATATGAGCTCCAGATTAGACCAGGATTTTTATGCGGCAGATCTCTTGTCTGATATTTTATCGGGAGGAAATTCATCCCGGGTTGAAGAAAGACTCGTCAAAGGACAAAAGCTTTTTACCGAAGCAGATGTATTTTTAAGCGGAGAAAATGAACCTGGCTTATTTGTTGCGACGGGGAAAATTAACGAAGGCGTTGATTTTGAGTTTGCCCGAAATGCAATGATCGATGAGGTTCGGCTTACCGCTGATTCACTGATTACACCGCATGAATTGGAGAAAGTCCAGAACAAAGTTGAAGCCGAACAGGTTTTTAATGAAATCGGTTATTTAGAAAAGGCAATGCAGTTGGCGGCGTATGAAATTCTTGGAGATGCTGGTCTTATCAACGAACAGGCTGCACGTTACCGAAATGTGACACCTGAGGATATCCGTAAAGTTGCCTCCGACATACTTCGTGTTGGAAACTGCAATACGTTGAATTATTTATCATTAAAAAAATAATTAATGACTTTTAAAAGAAATATCCCGCCAAAAGTATGGGGCGTGGACCGCGTAGAATACATCGAACCAAACCGACATCTTCTAAAAAACGAAGTCGAATTGTTCACAATGAACAGCGGCGACCAGGAAGTGGTTAAAATCGATTTCTCGTTTAAGGCGG
The DNA here is from genome assembly GCA_025355585.1 of Mariniphaga sp. Lineage (GTDB taxonomy): Bacteria > Bacteroidota > Bacteroidia > Bacteroidales > Prolixibacteraceae > JAAFHB01. The sequence continues at coordinate 9,870 of JANXZJ010000099.1, forward strand.
GAAGTTGGTATGGCGATTCAAGATTAGACAGTACAATGGCAGCGTCCATGCTTCAGGAGGGAACCTCCCACCACAAGGCATCTGAGATTGCCAATATATTCGACTTTTACGGAGCGCAGTTTTCTTCCGCGTCTTCCTACGATAACAATTACATTAGTCTCCTTTCGTTAAAAAAACACCTTCCCAATCTGCTCCCGCTTGTCTCGGAAATCATTCGCGAATCATCATTCCCCCAAGAGGAGTTCGAAATATTACGTGCAAAAAGGAAGCAGCGGGCGATTGTTGACTCCGGAAGAGTTGGTTTAATTGCTCAAAAAAGCTTTTTACGCAATTTATTTGGTGAGGGACATCCCTATTCTCCGGTCGCATCTCCTGAATATTACGATACAATATCGCTCGAAGGTGTTAAATCGCATTTCAACAAGTATTACCTTCCCGACCGCATGGCAGTTACGGCTTCAGGATTTATTGATGCTGAAGTCATTCAACTGATTGAAGCTAATTTCAGCTCAACATGGGGAGGTTCAGATCCGGAAGAACGCACAAATAACTATCGTTTACCCGTTGTTGAAAAATCGATGTTTATCGAGAAAGAGGGAGCGAACCAAAATGCTGTCGCCATCGGAAAGCTTTTTCCCACACAAAATCATGCTGATTACCCTGGAATAAAATTGCTTTGTACCATTTTGGGTGGCTATTTTGGGTCGCGCCTGATGTCGAATATAAGGGAAGATAAAGGGTATACTTATTCAATCCAGGCTACACCAATATCCTTCCTGCACAACGGAATTTTCCTTGTGTTTGCAGAGGTAAAAACTGATAAAACCGAGGAAACTGTAAATGAGATATTTCACGAAATCGAAAAACTCAGCGCGGAATTAATCTCCGAAGAGGAGCTAATTCCGATTCAAAACTATATGCTCGGCCGGATTCTTGAAGATTTTGACGGACCGTTTGCAAGGGCACAAACTTTTGCCTCGCTCCGGGAATGTAATTTGGATTTTGGGTATTACAACAGGCTGATCAATACGATCAAAACTGCAACGCCTGCCGATATCAGGGATCTTGCCCGAAAATACCTGACACCGGAATCGATGAGTACTGTTATTGCAGGAAAAAAATAAAGATCACCTAATAAAAGGTGTAGTTTGAAATTTCACCTATCTATGATATTGACAGCAACTGGCGGCTTGCTATTGGCTACTTGCTCCTTCTCCGGTAGCAGTTGAAGCCAACTGCCCGTTGCTGATAGCCAGCCGCTATTCTAAAGATTTACCCGCTTATCAACCAGATAAAGATTGCGTTCGGCGGAGCTGCGCGAAATAAGTTCACCCAAAAATCCGGCAAGAAACAACTGGGTTCCTAAAATCATCGATGTCAGCGAAAGGTAAAAATAGGAACTCTGCGTAATCCGTTCAAGCAGAATTCCATTCCACAGGTTGTACATTTTATGAATCCCCAAACCAGCAATTGCCATAAATCCCAGAAAGAACATCAGTGAGCCCAACGTACCAAAAAGGTGCATGGGTCGTTTTCCGAACCGTGAGATAAACGAAATAGACATCAAATCGAGGTACCCGAATACAAAGCGACTGAGACCAAATTTCGTGACTCCGTATTTACGGGCCTGATGTTGCACCACGAGCTCACCAATCCTCGTAAAGCCGGCTTGTTTGGCCATATAGGGGATGTACCGGTGCATCTCACCGTATACTTCAATACTTTTTACCACTTCCAGCTTATATGCTTTCAAACCGCAATTAAAATCATGCAACTTTATTCCGGTCACATAACTGGCAGTTGCATTATAAAGTTTACTGGGAATTGTTTTTGAAAGCGGATCGAAACGTTTCTTTTTCCAGCCCGAAACGAGATCAAAATCTTGTTCTTTCACCATCCCGAAAAGTCCTGGTATTTCTTCAGGACTATCCTGAAGATCTGCATCCATCGTGATAACAACGTCTCCCTGTGCCTCTTCGAAACCGGTATGAAGAGCAGCCGATTTGCCATAATTACGCCTGAAATGAACTCCTTTCAGATGGGAATCTTCGGTCGAGGCTTTTTCAATCCATTGCCATGAGCCGTCGTTGCTACCGTCGTCGATCATGATTATTTCGTAGGTGTACCCATTTGCCGCCATAACCTTTGAAATCCAGCGGTGTAATTCAGGTAACGATTCAACTTCGTTATAGAGGGGGATAATAACTGATATGTCCATCTGTTTGTTTTTAGGCATCAACCGTTACTCAACGCCGTGAAAAGGATTAGTTGACTGCTTTTTAAAGAAGATTGCGAGGATTAAAGAAAACAAAAACCCGTAAAACGTAACTGAAAATATCTGAGCCAAAGAATAAACAAGAGGCGTCATTACCTTTCTGTACATCGTCATCACTGTATCAATCTGATTTTCATTTGTTCCGCTTTTCAAAAGCTGTTCTTCAAGGAAAGCAAGAAATTTATCAATAAGGGTTTTATCAACAAGTTTAAAAAGGACGAAGGTGAAAAAAGCCAGGATAAGTGAGGCAAATAACGATTGTAAGGTTCCCAGTCCAAGGGCACGACCGTAAGTAACTCCCGCTTCAGAATTGTTTTCCTTGTAGGTTTTCATCGACCAGGCAATGCCTGCAATAATGATTGCGTACGAAATATATGCACCTGCAGGAGCAAACGGCGAACCCATCACGTAAAATACAACTGAATTTAAGATCAGAGCCAAACCCGTGTAAAGGCCGTAACTCATGGCCATCGGGGTAACTGAATTACTTTGTTCTTCCATAGCTTCATTGGTTTTGATACAAACATATAACAAATCTGCCTCATTTTCATTAATCAATTCAACGAAAATCAACAGCCAAAAAATTGTTTTAAGCTATAAAACACTATCAATAAATATCTTAAATATTATTTTCCGAAAAAACACCACAAAACTTTTTTTTTATTTGGTACAAGAGGTTTTTTTTCTACTTTTGCGGCGGGTAAGTCCTGCACGATCAGCTCCTGTTGAACCCCCCCAGGGCCGGAAGGCAGCAAGGGTAAATAGTCGTAGCGGTGCGATGTAGGTAGCTTACCCACTTGCCGAATTAGCTCAGTTGGCCAGAGCACGTGATTTGTAATCTCGGGGTCGTCAGTTCGAATCTGACATTCGGCTCAAAAGTTCTTTTTTATGACGGGGAAGCTCCA
>JANXZJ010000101.1 GCA_025355585.1 Mariniphaga sp.
GCTTGCGGATCACACCATTCAGGTAATCATCAACAGAAGCACAGCCAACAATACCATACTGGGTTCTTCCCTCCATCGTCTGTGCGTAGATGTAAAGTGATTCCTTAGCCTCTTTCACCAGCCAGCCATTGTTACGCCAGACCTCCAGATTTTCAGCAGCCTTTTTATAAACCGGCGCTGTATGCTCATCAGTCCCTGATGGAAAATCGATTTCCGGTTTGATGATGTGCAACAAAGTATAAGGATTTCCCGCTGCCTCTACCCGCGCTTCTTCCGAATTCAGAACATCGTAAGGACGTGAGGCAACTTTTGCAGCCAGCTCAACGGGGGGACGGAGTCCTTTAAAAGGTTTTAATACAGCCATAATTTAGTTTTGAGTTTCAAATTCTTTCATCGCGGCTACCAGTACAGCCACACTTTCGATCGGCATTGCATTGTAAATCGAAGCCCTGAAACCTCCGACACTGCGGTGACCTTCGATACCGAGAATGTTCAGTTCCTTTGCTTTGGCAAGGAATGCCTTTTCGAGTTCTTCGTAACCCGGAACCATCACGAACACAACATTCATACGTGAACGATCTTCGGGATCAGGTACCGGACAGGTAAACATTTTATTCCGGTCGATTTCATCATAAAGAAGTTTTGCTTTTGCAAGATTCTTCACTTCCATCGCCTTGATTCCGCCATTTTCCTTCAGCCATAATAAAGTCTGAAGCCCTGCGAATACAGGAAGAACAGGAGGCGTATTAAACATTGAAACTCCTTCGATATGTGTATTGTAATCAAGCATCGTAGGAATTGGCCGGCCGGTTTTGCCGAGTGCATCTTTACGAACGATTACAAGTGTTACGCCTGCAGGTGCCAGGTTTTTCTGTGCTCCGGCATAGATCAGGTCGTATTTCGAAATATCAATCGGACGGCTAAAGATATCGGATGACATATCAGCAACCAACATTACGGGAGCCTCAATATCTTTGTAGATCTGAGTTCCAAAAATGGTATTATTCGTTGTAATATGGAGATAATCAATATCTGAGGGAATACTTACATTTTTAGGAATGTAATTGTAATTTTTATCTTTCGAAGACGCCACTTCAACAACCTCGCCGAAAAATTTAGCCTCTTTAAGTGCTTTCGATGCCCAGACACCTGTGTTGTAATAGCCAGCTTTATTTTTCAGCAAGTTAAAAGGAACCATACAAAACTGCATACTTGCCCCACCCTGGAGAAAGAGTACTTCGTAACCTTCGGGTACTTCGAGTAACTCTTTTACAAGCGCTATCGCCTGGTCCATTACGGCAACAAACTCTTTACTTCTGTGCGAAATTTCCAAAACAGAAAGAGAAGTACCGGCAAAGTTAACAACTGCTTCTGCAGTTTTCTGAATCGTAAAATCCGGAAGAATAGATGGCCCTGCGTAAAAATTGTGCTTTTTCATTTGAAGGAAATTAAAATGTTATAACTTGTTATAATTGTGTCTATTATCGTGAAACAAATAGCTTATCCGACGAATACCTGCAAAATTAACACATTTGTCAGAAACATGACAAAAATCAATAAAAATTTAAATGTAAGTAATGAATACTTAACCTGAGTCAGCGTCTTAAATAAACGGCGTCTTAACGATTTTAGCCTTTACCTGTTTGTTGCGGATAAGAATATAAATTTCTGAACCTAATGCGCTGAAATCATTAAGAATATAGCCCATACCTATCCCCTTTTCAAGTACCGGCGACTGTGTTCCGGAAGTTACCACGCCAATTACGTTTCCTTCAGCATCAACAATCTCATATCCATGACGCGGAATTCCGCGGTCGATCATTTCAAAACCCTTTAACTTTCGGGTAACACCCTCCTTCTTTTGTTTCAGAAAAAGAGCTTTATCAATGAAGTTCTTGTCATCTGTAAACTTTGTTACCCAGCCAAGACCTGCCTCTATTGGAGAAGTGGTATCATCAATATCATTCCCGTACAGACAGAAACCCATTTCGAGTCTTAATGTATCGCGGGCACCCAGTCCGATTGGTTTTATCCCGGCCTCTTTTCCCGCTTCAAAAATTGCATCCCACATCTGTTCTGCAAATTCGTTGTAAAAATAAAGTTCAAATCCGCCTGCGCCAGTATATCCTGTTGCAGAGATAATAACGTCATCAATGCCGGCAAAACGTCCTACTTTGAATGTATAGTATTTGATAGAAGATAGATCCGTATCGGTCAGTTTCTGCAGAATCTGTAACGCCTTAGGCCCTTGTACCGCCAATTGACTAATCTTACCGGAGGCATTTTCCAATTCTGCGCCCAAATCATTCTGAGAAACAATCCACGCCCAGTCTTTCTGAATATTTGAAGCATTCACTACCAGCATATACTTCAGCGGTTCGAAATAATACACAAGCAAGTCGTCAACGATACCACCTTTACCGTTCGGAAAGCAAGAATATTGTGCCTGTCCCGGAAGTAGAACTGAAGCGTCATTGGAGGTTACTTTCTGAATAAACGACAATGCATTAGGGCCTTTAACCCATATCTCGCCCATGTGAGAAACATCAAAAACCCCCACCCCGTTGCGTACGGTCATGTGTTCATCTTTGATGCCTGTATATTCGACCGGCATTTCAAATCCGCCAAATTCTACTATTTTAGCGTTACAACGTTTGTGAATCTCGTAAAATGGAGTTCTTATCATCTGATTGTTTTTTAATATTTTCGTATTGCAAAACTAAATATTTCGAAGAGACTAAAAGCTGAAAAATCTCACTTCGATTTGAATATTAATTGTTAGTTTTGATTGCTCAAGTAAAATTTCTTTTAAATTCTTTAAAGAACATGGCATTTACCGATCTAAAATATCTGCAAACCATAACCGAAGGCGATACCGCCTCTATGCGGGAACTGATACTTCTCTTTATTGAACAGGTTCCGGAATTCATCGCGAATCTTAATAAACACCTTGCTGAAGAGCAGTTTATCGAATTAGGCAAAGAAGCTCACAAGGCAAAATCCTCCGTTATGATTATGGGAATGGATACCCTCGGGCATGATTTAAAAACGCTGCAACTTGATACAATCAGCGGAATTCGTAAAGAAACTTATGCCCTCCATGTCAGCAGATTTGAAACAGAATGTCTGGCTGCTGTCGAAGAGCTGAAAATTGCACTAAAAAAAATGAAGTAGTTTCGTTATTTCGGTACCATTTTTAAAATTGTTTCTGCAAATCCGTAGGTAACCTGTGCTACGTCTGACACACTTTTCGAAGTCAGGCTGCATGCAATAACATGTGATCCAGCCTCAGGAAAAGCCTGTGACTGCTTTAATAATTCAGGAGTTCCCACCTGTTTAAACATCAATAAACCCGCTTTTACTTCAACGGTTTGGTCCTGATACTGCTCATTCTTAAAGTAATATCCAAAAAACAAGGGACACTTCACTTTTGAAAAGACTTTTTCATTCATCGTAGCATCGACGAGTTGCTGAAGAAAAACGGGCCCTTCGGCTCTGTAACTGCAATACCAGTATTTGCAAATATCACTTGCCGGATCATCGTTTGAAACTCTGAAATTTCCGCCAAAATTTAATCTTGCAATCTGTAAGCCCCATGGCTTGGACAATAAAACCGAGGCTTTTTGTTTGATCCTTATATTGGGTGAATAAAGAATAAGTCCGCTGACCATTTCAGGAAAATCGGCAGCGAGTTGAAGTGCAAGTGTTCCACCGGTTGAAGTTCCCATAATGATCACTTTCTTTCCCAACCTGTGCGCAATTACAAGCGCCAGTTTTGCCGACTCGTAAAGACGATAAGGTGTCATATCGATCAAAGGGTTTTCAGTAACCAGGCCATGGGCTGCAAGTCGCGCCAGGTAAGCATTGCACCCATATCTTTTGGGGAAATCTTCGTTCACCGGAAATCCTTCCATGCGACTTGCTGAAAAACCATGCAGGTAGAGCAGAACATATTCAGTTTGTGAGTGAGCAGAATCGCTGGCCCAAATAATTTTAGCTTCATTACCCGGGCGGACTTTTTCAATACTCTCTAAATGTGTAACATATTGTCCAATATCTCCTGCGACAACTGGTAATTCAGTATTCAGTGCAGGCTTTGGCATTTCCGGGCCCATCAAATAGATCGCCAGCAGGAGAAGAATTATTCCAAAAATAATTTTAATTGATCTCATTGATATATTATTAAGATTCGTCAATCCTGATTACAGCCATTCTTTTCCGTCCATCCATTAATATCTCGAGCTCATTTTTAAACCTCACATGCTTGACATATCTCCCTTCCCAAATGAGTTCCTGCTTCTCCAAAAGCCCGATTTTGACAAAATCGGCACTATTAATATCGGGAATTGAAAAATATCCAACATTCATTGAAGTTACATTGTGGAAAAAATGGGAGCCAAGCGAGCCATCAAGCGGGTAATTCGGTAATCCTATCTCAACAATTACCTTTGCATTATTGATGTTTGCCCAATTAACCGGAATTCCCGTATACTCATCCCTTGTACCCCAGCGGCCAGGCCCAATCAAAACATATTGCCGGTTGGAGGCCGTAAAAGCTTTGTTGACCTCTGCAATCTCATTTGCAATTTCGCGGGTCTTAGTTCTTTCAAATCGTTCTGTATCAACGTAGACAACATCCGAAATTCCTGATACCCTACCATTTCCCATACCTTTATCCGACAACAATAAAAGCTTCGAACTATCGAGAGATCCCAATTCAATTTCGACGTCTTCCTCACGCCTGATCAATGGTTTAAGCTGAAGTAAATAAAAAGTTGGCCAACCATTTTCGTTACTTTTAAGATCGATTGCGTATTCCATCTCCACAGGTGAACCCATTGCCTGTTTGAACAGCCTCATGAGTAACATTAATGCATCGGAAAGCGGAACATGCTGGTATTCGAGAATATTGGCAAAGTTAATAACCCGTGGGCCGCGGGTCCCGATACCAGGCGTGATATAATCATTTTCAATACTATACGTCGAAGCGCAATGTTCAAGAGCTCCGTCTTTCTCTGCTTCCGAAATTTTGTACCTGCGTATCGCCGCCATTTCTCCTTCCATCGTCAAATCGAAACTATTATGCGCCATATCAATTGCATAAAAATCACGTTGTGAGTCGCGTATCTGATCCTGAACTGAATTGTTGTTCAATCCCGGGTATTTAGGGCAAAATCTGAAGGCTTTTTCGCCTCCGACAACCGCCTGTCCCAAACCTACTGCGATCACGGCAAACCCATCATCAGGCAGCATATAGGAATAAGGGTAATAATTAAATGACTGAGCCACCCCGCTGATATCTGAATAAAATTTCTGATTGCGCTCGTGACCTATAACAGGCTGAAGGATGACCGCCATTTTCTCCTCTTCAATCTTATAGTTGATGGCATTAAAATAGGCCCTGGCATCGTCGCTGAACATGGAAGCATAAACCAGTTTCACTGCAGTCCTGAGTTGTTCGAAACGGACATTCTCGTCGGGATGGCTGTTGGGAATCAGATAAGTGGAATATACACCGGAAAAAGGCCGAAGCAACGAATCCTCGAAAAGACCAGAAGATCTTACCGCTAATGGCTGTTTCACCTGACGTACATATTGTAATAACCGTTCCTTCAGTGTGCTGCTTAGGCTTGCACTTAAAAATGCCTCATTTACCTTTTTGAAATCGGTCTGGTGGTAAGCAACATCATATAAATCGTTTGCTTCCAGAAATTTATCAAACTCGATGGCTCCTATGATCGCAGTTGCCGGCATCCTGATATTAATACCGGGAAGCAAAGCTTTCATATCTATATTTTCCATCATATTGCACATAAAAGCAAGACCTCTCCCTTTTCCACCAAGCGATCCCCGTCCCATTCGCACAATATAGCGGTTGCCCTTAACGAGTAAAGGGTCGAAATTGATAATCCTTCCCCGATTCCGTTTCTCATGCACATCGTCAAAAATTCTCAAACATATTTCCCGGATCTTTGCCGGATCATCAAATTCTTCCGTTTTATAGGGGATTAGTCTTTCGGCAATATTAATTTCACCACGTGCCATCAGCCATGTCGAAAAATCGTTTGACCTTCCGTGATAAACCAGCGATTCGACCGGGACGATCTTAACCAACTCTTCAAATTCATGCAGGTTGGTTGCAACCCCAATCTGGTTACCGTCGCCATCGCGAAAGACAAAATCACCAAATCCTAAATTGCTATTAATAAACTCATTAATATCATGTGACAGACTATCTGAATTTTTATTAATAAATCCAGCCTTAATTTCGTCTGCCCTGACAGAGTTCGAAACATCGTGCGACTGAAGTAATAACGGAATCGGATAACGCAGGTTTTGTTTCACAAATTTAAGTAACTCAATCCCAGCATCCTCGTCATTGACACCGTTTCGGGCAAATTTCACATCAGAGATTACGCAAAGAAGATATTCCTTGTATTCATGAATAACCTGCAAAGCATCTTCATAAGTACTAACTAACAACACCTTAGGCCGCGCCCTATACTTAAATATCTTGTGAAGTTCATCGGTGGATTCATCCGACACCAATGCCTGGGTCTGCGTCATCACACTCGCAAACAAGAGTGGCAAATATCGTGAATAGTACTTTATTGAATCCTCGACCAACAGTATAATCCTTACCCCGCCAATACGTGTATCTTTTGCAGCATTTTTCTTATCCTCAATGTATTTGATCATTGCCAAAAACACATTCGAATTGCCATTCCAAACGAATACCCGATCGATAGCAGGTATTTTGGTTGCAGCGATTTTAAAAAACCGCACGTCACTGTTGTTGTTTACGAGCAATAAAATAGGAATGCGTGGTTTGGCCACATTGATCTCTGCTACAATCTTAAGCGGTAATTCCTTGTCAACACCGGCCATGATAATAACCAGGTCGAAATGGCGCGTATTAAGGATTTTACTTACATCCTCCGCTGTATTTATACTTGTAAAACGAGGTGCCGCATACAAATTGAGCTGAAGATACTCCCCAAAAATCTTATCCGAAAATTGCCCCTCCCTTTCAATTGCATACGAATCGTATAAAGTAGCAAAGAGTAATACCTCTTTCACTTTATTGGGCATCAGTTCCTGAAAAATATCCCTGTCAGTTTTTCTTCTTTTATAGATGTCAGATATTGAGATGCTTTCGTAATTTTCCATTGGCGAATCCGGTTAAACCTTAACAGTTTAAAGTTAATAAAATTGATCAAAAACAGAAAAAGAGGCCAGTCGCCTCTTTTTCCAAAATATTTTGATTGTTCGTTTATTCTACAACCCAGGTATTACCGCTGCTAAGAAGATCGTCAATTGACTTAATCTTTGATTTACTTTTCACATCAGCAATCTGTTTCTCCATCATCTGATCGTAAACCAGCGCTTCAACAGCACGGATAACGCCCATTGCCACGGGAAAATCGGGCAATTTCATGCCGATCAATTGTTGGTGAAGGTACCCGTTTGGCTCAGTAACATCATGAACAAGAATATCTTCACGCGTAACACCGTTTTCACCAATAGTAACTACTTTAAGTAATCCTTTTTCGAAGACGAGTCCTTTATCTTTTTGATTTCCAAAAATCATTGGCTCGCCGTGTTTCAAAAAAATCTGTCGCTCTTCGCGAAACTTAGGATCAGAGATTTCTGCATGAACTCCGTCGTTGAAGATGACACAATTCTGCAAAACCTCCACTACAGATGTGCCTTCATGCTTTGCGGCGGCTTCGAAAACTTCCTGAGAATGTTTAATGTTATTATCAACCGCTCTTGCAAAAAAGGTTCCTCCGGCTCCAAGAACCAATTGGCCAGGGATGAAGGGATTTTCGATGGTTCCCTGAGGAGATGTTTTTGTAACCGCTCCCCGATCGGACGTGGGTGAATATTGCCCTTTCGTCAAACCGTAGATTTTATTATTGAATAAAACCAGGTTAATGTTAATGTTCCTGCGGATAACATGTATAAAATGATTCCCTCCGATGGCCAAAGCATCACCATCGCCTGTTATTTCCCACACACATAGCTTTGGATTGGCGCATTTCACGCCAGAAGCAACTGCCGCCGCACGACCATGAATGGTATGAAATCCATATGTACTCATATAATACGGAAATCGCGAAGAACAGCCAATACCTGAAACAACAACAAAATCCTCTTGTTTTATACCCAGTGTAGCCATCGCTTTCTGGATTGAATTCAGTACAGCATGATCTCCGCAACCCGGACACCAACGTACCTCATTTTCGCTTTTAAAATCTTTTAATGTATATTCTAAAATTTCAGTCATCTCTATTCCTCCAGAAGCTTTTCAAAATTTTCAACTAATTCCTGACTCGTGAACGGGAGTCCCTGCACTTTATTGTATTTGTGATAATCAAATTCAGGAAGTTTATCCCGCAGGTAACTTGCAAACTGACCAAGGTTTAACTCACAAACCACAATCTTTTTAAACCTCGAAAAAACCGCCGCAGTATTGGCAGGTAGTGGTTTGATGTAGTTAAAATGTGCAAGCCCGATTTTCACACCCCGGGATCTCAGTTCACGAACGGAACTCTCCATATAACCATAGGTTCCACCCCACGCAACAACCAGTAAATCACCTTGTTGGTCGCCATATGCTTCCAAATCCGGCACCAATTCAACAACACGGTTTACTTTCTCTTCACGAATTTCAACCATCTTCTCATGATTAATCGGATCGTGGCTTACGTTACCGTTGGCGTCTTTTTCAAGCCCGCCAATCCGGTGCTGGAAACCAGCCATTCCCGGAATAGCCCATTCACGTGCAAGTGTTTTTTCGTCACGGCCATAGGGTTTATAGCTTGCAGGATTGGTCGCAAAACGGGGAGTAATAGATGGTAACTCGCTTAATGTTGGTATTTTCCATGGTTCAGAACCATTTCCAAGAAATCCGTCAGTCAAAAGAACCACAGGAACCATACGTTCGAGGGCTATTTTCGCAGCCATGTAAGCAAAATGAAAGCAATCAGATGGAGTCGAAGCTGCAATCACAACCAACGGACATTCACCATTACGGCCATATAAAGTCTGAAGCAGGTCGGATTGTTCTGTTTTTGTTGGAAGCCCTGTTGAAGGTCCTCCGCGTTGGACGTTTACTACAACAAGCGGTAATTCAGCCATTACGCTTAGACCTAATGCTTCGGCTTTGAGCGCAAAACCAGGACCTGAAGTGGATGTGACTGCAAACTTTCCGGCAAATGAGGCACCAATAGCAGTACATATACCTGCAATTTCATCCTCCGCCTGGAAACTTTTAACACCAAGGTCTTTCCGGTCGGCAAGTGCCTGTAAAACGTCAGTTGCCGGGGTAATAGGATATGAACCAATAAAAAGGTCAAGACCAGCCTTTTGCGATGCAGCTAATAAGCCCCATGCTGTTGCCAGATTGCCATTGATATTCCGGTAAGTTCCTTTTTCTATTTCAGCAGGATGAACGACATACCGGGGAGTTAAATGTTCAAGCGATAAGCCATAATTCCAGCCAGCATGTAAAACCCTCAGGTTCGTCTCGACGACAACTGAACTTTTGGCGAATTTCTTTTTGATGAATTTTTCAATGTAATCAAGTGGTTTACTGAATACCCAGCAGATCAAACCCAGCGCAAACATATTCTTGCTTCGAAGGACACTTTTGTTGTCTATATCCAGGTCCTTCAATGCCTCTTTTGTAAGGGTTGTAATCGGAACAGCAACCTTGATATAGTCCTCAAGATTACATTCGGCAAACGGATCCTGTGTTTTCAGTTTTGCTTTATCGAAATTCTTCTGGGTAAAACTATCACTGTCGTAAAAAATTGTACCCCCTGGGCGAATAAACCCGGCATTTGCCTTAATTGCAGCAGGATTCATAGCTACCAACACATGAGCAAAGTCGCCGGGAGTGGTTATTTTTCCTGTTCCAAATTGAACCTGGAATCCTGAAATCCCAGCAACAGTTCCTTGCGGAGCCCTTATTTCTGATGGGTAATCAGGAAAAGTTGAAATATCGTTTCCAAATAATGCCGACGTATCCGAAAAAAGTGCGCCTGTCAACTGCATTCCATCTCCGGAGTCGCCCGAAAACCTGATCGCAACCTCTTCCAGTTCAATGACCTTTGTTTCAATCATGATTATAAAAATAATATATATTTGCGATTTTACTTACGAATATACAAATTAAAGAACATTTAAATGATAATCTATTGTGTAAAGACTTAATTTTCTAAAAAATTCGTTAACCAAATCTCAATAAAAAACGAGTGCAATAATCCGAAAAGGGATAAATCCTGCTAAATTCGCCGCATATTACTAATTTTGGAGTACAAATTAAAACATTTTAAACGAATGGCTCTAATAAAATCGGTTCGCGGAAAAACACCCGTTTTCGGTCTGAATTGTTTTCTTGCTGAAAACGCGGTAATTATTGGTGATATTACAATGGGAGATAATTGCAGTATCTGGTATGGTGCGGTGCTTCGGGGTGATGTTCATTACATTAAAATAGGTAACAATGTTAATATTCAAGACAATGCAGTGATACACGCTACTTATCAAAAATGCCCGACCAATATAGGTAACAATGTTTCAATTGCACATGGAGCAGTTGTACATGGTTGCACGATTCATGACAATGTATTGATTGGAATGAATGCGGTTGTTCTTGATGATGCCGTTATCCATAGTAATTCTATTGTGGCGGCAGGTGCCATTGTGACAAAAGGAACGATTATCGAATCGGGTTCGGTCTATGCTGGCTCACCGGCAAGGAAAATAAAAGAAATGAGTCCCGAATTACTCGAAGGCGAAATTAACCGCATCGCCAACAACTATCACATGTACTCCGGCTGGTACAAGGAATCGGAGTAATCAACAAAATTGGAATACCACGGAAATACATTGAAAGCTTATTTTAGATATTTTTGCGTGCCGGAAAAAAATTTCCACAATTTTTAAACGTTAAAGATTTATGAAACCAACTTTAGTAATACTCGCGGCTGGAATGGGCAGTCGCTATGGTGGTCTAAAACAACTCGATGAAGTTGGACCAAATGGTGAGGCAATTATCGATTATTCGCTTTATGATGCGATCCGGGCAGGATTTGGTAAAGTTGTATTTGTGATCCGCACCGATTTTGCAGATGACTTTAGGGCCAGGTTTGAGCCCAATCTTAAAGGCAGGATTGAAGCCGAATACGTTTACCAATCGCTTGATAAAATACCTGAGGGATCAATTCTTCACCCCGGGAGAGAGAAACCGTGGGGAACCAGCCATGCAACAATGATGGCAGAACCGGTTGTACACGAACCAATGGCCGTGATCAATGCCGATGATTTTTACGGGAGCAAAGCCTACCAGGTGATGGCCGATTTTCTGAACTCTTCAACTGATGAAAACGAGTATTCAATGGTTGGTTACAACGTAGCTAATACTCTTTCGGAATTTGGCACAGTTTCACGCGGAGTTTGCAACACGGACGAAAACAGAAATCTGACCACGGTTGTTGAACGGACTAAAATTAAACGTGATGAGGATGGTATTTTCTACTACGAGGATGACGACCGGTTTAAACTCGAAGAGAATACACCCGTTTCAATGAATTTCTGGGGCCTTAAACCCAACGTTTTTGCTTACCTGAACGAAGGGTTTAAAGATTTTCTTATTGAGCATGGAAATGAATTAAAATCAGAATATTACATTCCTCTTTTAATCAACGACAATATCGTAAAAGGGAATATCCGGACCAAAGTATTGCAATGCGATTCCCCTTGGTTTGGTGTAACTTACAAGGAAGACAAACCATTTGTACAACAAAGAATTAAAGAATTGATTGAATCGGGTGCTTATCCCGCTAATCTTTGGGTATAATCTCAGAAGTCATTAAAGGAGGGTGCTATTGTTCCCTCCTTTAAAATAATTACAACTTAAACCACCTGTTTATGAATAATCCGATATTTTCCGAATTAGTTGGCAAGTTTGATATTAATTTAAATATCAAAGAAATAACCCCTTTTGGCAATGGGCACATCAACGACACCTATTTGGTAACAACGTCTCCGGCAGAAGCTCCTGATTACATGCTGCAACGTAAGAACCATAAAATTTTCAAAGATGTTCCCGGTATGATGAAAAATATCGTAATCACCACCAATCACATTCGTAATAAGCTTGTTGCATCGGGCGAAAAGGATGTTGACCGCAAGGTGATGACTTACTTTCCTGCAAAAGACGGCCAAATGTTTGTGAATGACAACGAGGGGAATTTCTGGACTTTATTTTTATTTATCGCAGACTGTAAGGTAGTTGAAAATATTCAAAAGCCCGCGCAGGCTTATAGTGCAGCACAGGCTTTCGGACACTTCCAGCAGCAACTTGCCGATCTTCCCGGTGAAGAACTGATTGAAACGATTCCCAATTTCCATAACGGAATATCCAGATTGTTTGATTTTCAATTATCAATTTTGAAGGATGTGGCTGGAAGAGTTAAAGAAAATCAACTATTAATCAGCAAAATAATTGACAGATCGGCTGAAATGACTTCATTGCAGCGCTGGCTCGATGATAAAACACTCCCACTTAGGATTACCCACAACGATACTAAAATCAACAACATACTATTCGATCAGGACAATAATACGTTATGCGTGATTGACCTTGACACCGTTATGCCAGGCTCGGCACTATACGATTTTGGAGATGCCATCCGCACACTCGGAAACAAAGCACCGGAGGACGAACCCGAGCTTACTAAAATTGTATTCAACAAAGAGATTTATGAAGCATTTGCGCAAGGATATTTATCGGAGGCAAAAGCTTTTCTTACACCGACAGAGATCGACAATCTTCCATTTTCGTGCCGTTACATGGCGTGGGAACAAGCGATGCGGTTTATGACTGATTATCTGAATAACGACATTTATTATAAAACAGATTATAAAGGTCATAACCTTGTAAGAACAATGGCGCAGGTCAGGTACCTTGAAGTTTTGGAGGAGAACAGGGAAGTGATGGAGAATATTGTAAAAACGGGTTAATTGATTGATCCGGTTCAACCGGATGGTCAGAACCCGGGCGGCCGGAAACTCAACCCGGGTGGCCAGAAACCTAACTCGGGCGGCCGGAAACTTAACTCGGACGGCCGGAAACTTAACTCGGGCGGCTTCACCAACCAACAGGACGCCCAAAATCTTAACAGGACGGCTTCACCAACCAACCGGACGGCCAAAATCTTAACAGGACACCAATTAAAGTTGTATTTTCTCAGCAGTTACCTGGCGGCCCAGAAACAGGCTGGCACGTGGTTCAAAATTCTGCACCGATTCTGTTGTTAAAAAACGACGTACCCCCTTTTTCGAGCACTTTTCATTCATCTCAGGATGCCGGATCAGATAATCAGCAAGACTTTCAGCAACAATTGGTCCCTGTTCAATAAGCGTCACATTATCAGGCAGAAATTTAAGGATGGCGGGTAAAAGAAGCGGATAGTGCGTACAACCCAATATCACAGTATCTATTTCCGGATCCTGGCTAAAAAGGTTCGTGATGTTTTTACGCACAAAGTAGTCGGCTGCCGGATTACAGGTTTCGTCATTCTCAACCAATGGCACCCACATTGGACAAGCCTCTTGCGTGACAAATATACCGTCATCCGAAATCTTGGCAATCTCCAATAAATATGATTTCGAAAGAACAGTTCCATTGGTTCCCAGAACCCCCACATGACCAGTTTTAGTATAGGATGGAACCTTCTCAACACTGGGACGAATAACCCCTAAAACCCGTCGTGAAGGATCAAACAACGGAAGATCGTGTTGCTGAATCGTTCGTAAAGCTTTTGCCGAGGCCGTATTGCAGGCAAGAATCACAAGTTGACAACCCATCGAAAACAACTTCATCACTGCCTGAAGTGTATATTCATAAACCACATCAAATGAGCGTGAACCATATGGAGTTCGTGCATTGTCGCCCAAATAGATATAATCGTATTGAGGTAATTTCTCCATAATGGATTTCAGAATGGTTAAACCACCATATCCTGAATCGAAAACGCCAATGGGCTGATAATTTTCCTGCACCTGCTGAAGATTTTTATTGATCCAAACTTACAAAAAAAAAGGGCACCGAACCCGGCACCCTTTCTATATAATTGCAAAAATGCAACTTACTTAATAGCTAATTTAGTTTTGACCAGCGCTAACAAATCAATAGACTGTTCAGAATGGTATAAAACACCATTTACTTCGAAAACATAAAGCAAACCCTGCTCTTTGGCAACATCGGTGATTCCCTTACGTGCCTTTTCGTATACCGGTTGTAATTGTTTAGCTTTTTCTTTGTCAATAGCTTCCTGCGCGGTTTGCTGGAAATTTTGCATTCTTTCCTGAATACTTGTAACTTCGTCCTGTTTGGCTTTTACCAATACTTCGTTGGCATCTTTTGCCTGAGCTAAAGCAACATACTCTTTTCCTTTATCCTGATATTCTTTATTCATTGTGGCAAGCTTTGATTCCAGATCAGCCACAAATTTTTCGATGGCAGCATTACCAACTTTTGTTTCGGGCATCGACTGTAGCAGTGCCTGAAAATCAATGTGACCGAATTTTAAGGTCTGGGCAGACAAACTACCCGCAAATAAAACTGAACAAAAAACTATTACTTTAAAAAAATTTCTCATGTTTGTTTTTGATTTAAAATTTGTTCGCAAATATATATCTTTAATTCTTATATCCAAGTTTCTGGAGAATCTGGTCACTCAAATCATACTTTGAATTTGTATAAATCATTGAGAGACTTCCTGCTTTGTCAAAAATAATTGAGTAAGACCCCTGCTCGGCTATCTCCTGAATCACCTTAAACACATCATCCTGAATTGGTTTTATCAATGACTGACGCTTTTGAAACAGGTCCCCTTCGGCTCCAAAGTACTGCCGTTGTAATTTCTTATACTCCTTTTCTTTGGTTATAATCATGTCTTCTCTTTTTCGCTTCATATCGTCAGAGAGTAAGACCGCTTCTGCCTGAAAATCCTTGTACATTTTATCCAGTTCGGCATGTATCGTTTCAAGTTCCTTTTGATACTGTTGCGAAATTTTGTCAAGTTGTTCCTGTGCGGCCTTATACGAAGGTATATTCCCCAGGATATACTGAGTATCAACATAAGCATATTTTTGGGCGAAGCCAAAACCGACCGAAACGGCAAAGAAAAGAAGAACAAGTACTAATTTTTTCATATCCAATAGTGTTAATTTCCAAATATGCGGGCAAAAATCAGACCAAATAAACTTTTAAAAGTTCGCAACCTGTTAAAGAATGTTAGCAGGCCTCCAATTTAAAACTGTTGTCCCATGATAAAGTGGAACTGGCTGCCACCTGTTCCTTTGGTATATCCTTCATCAAATCCATAACCCCAGTCGAAGCCCATCAACCCGAACATAGGCAGGAAGATACGAACACCAAGACCAGCAGAACGCTTGATGGCAAATGGATTATAATCGGGAAAATCATACCACGAATTACCGGCTTCAAGAAATCCTAAACCATATATTGTGGCCGATTGACTCAAGGTGATCGGATACCTCAATTCCATGGTTATCTTCTCATAGATATTACCACCATTGGCAGGAGTCAACGAGTTGTTTTCGTATCCTCTCAATCCGATTATATCACTACCGGTCATACTGTATCCCGACATTCCATCTCCCCCTACGCGGAAAGTTTCAAATGGAGAACGGAGATACTTATTGTAATAACCAAGGAATCCGGTTTCGAATTTCGTACGCAGGACAAGTTTTTCATTTGGACTAAGCGGCGTAAATACATCTCCTTTAAATACCGATTTATAAAACTCGATAAGATTATAGCGTTCTTCAGGAGTTAAATTAGGATTACTGTAGTCCTTATTAGAGAAGATAGAGTAAGGCGGCGTAAACTGTATCATTAACGAGAAATTGGAACCTTTTTTGGTATACAAAGGATTATCCGTTGAATTCCGTCCGAAAACAGTTTTAAAACTTAAATTATTTGAGGTACCATTCTGAAAAATGAAATACTTCCAGTTTTGGAGTATATAACGCTGATACGACATTTCATGGTAAACTGTGAAATAGTTATCGGGCCATTGTAAGCGGTAACCAAGTCCGAGTGCTCCACCTACAACACCCATTTTCTCGGTAATTTCATAGTTATAAGGATTATAATTACCGTAATTACTTCCATACCCACTACCGTAACCGCTTCCATATCCACTACCGTAACCACCTCCATATTGGCTTCCATATTGACTTCCGGTATAATTATAGTCCTGGTTTCCGCTCGTTTGCTTCGAATAGAAAAGGGAAAATGTAAACGAATTCGGTTTCTTTCCGCCTAACCAGGGTTCAGTGAATGAAAAACTATATGACTGATAGTAAGAACCATTTGTCTGTGCACGAAGTGATAGCGCCTGACCGTCACCGGTTGGAAGCGGCTTCCATGCTTTCTTGTTCATGATATTCCGGACAGAGAAATTCGAAAATTTCAATCCCACAGTACCGACAAACATACCAGCTCCCCAACCTCCGGAAAGCTCAATCTGGTCGTTGGCCCGCTCTTCTAATTCATAGTTGATGTCGACTGTTCCATCTTCAGGATGAGGAATGACATCAGGCTTAATCGTTTCGGGGTTGAAGTGACCCATCTGTGATAATTCACGTACCGAGCGAATAATATTTTCTTTACTGAATAACTGCCCGGGACGGGTGTAAAGTTCACGACGCGCAACATGCTCGTTTGTTTTGGTATTACCTTTGATTCCAATCTCATTGATCGTGGCCTGAGTACCTTCTACCATTCTCATCTCGAAGTCAATAGAGTCACTTTGCACATTTACTTCAACCGGATTCAGATTGAAAAAAAGATAACCTGAATTCAGGTATAAATTGGATACCGCATCATCATCTTCAGTAAGCCTTTTATCCAGCAATTTCTGGTCGAAGATATCGCCCTTCTTAATCCCGAGAACCCTGTTTAACTGAACATCGGTATAAACCGTATTACCAACCCAGCGAATACCCCTGAAATAATAACGTCTGCCCTCATCAATCCAATATTTCAGATGAACAGTATTTTTCAGCGTATCTCTTGTGATGGAATCAGCGACAATTATTGCATCGCGATACCCTTTTTCATTGTATTTCTTAATCAGGTTAATCTTGTCTTCTTCGAACTTATCTTCCAGGAACTTTTTCGATGAGAAGAAATTTATGAGCTTCTTGGCTTTTGTTTTCTTCATCGATTTTTCAAGTTCGTAGGTAGTAAGTGATTTTGCTCCTACAAACTCAATTTTACCAATCTTGACCTTTGTTTTCTTGTTAACGTTAATGTCGAGAATCACCTGATTCACCTTGGAAGTGTCATCACGTTGCACAACATTAACCGTAGTATTGTAAAAACCTTTCGCGGTAAAGATTCCAAGGATCTGTTTTTCGGCGGTATTAATCAGGTGATCTGTAACTTGTCCTCCTATCAGTAACATTACCTTCTTCTCAATATCCTCTTTCTCGCTCTTCGAAACACCTTTGTAGTTTTTCTGCGATAGCCGGGGACGTTCCTGAAGATAAATGTCGAGCCAAATCTTACTTCCGACAATTTTTGTTGCAGATATTTTCACATCAGAAAAAAGTCCCTGGCGCCAATATTTCTTTAATGCGGAGGTGATTGCATCGCCCGGAATTGTAATTTCATCACCAATAGTCAGTCCCGACAGATTTTTAAGTACCTCGGTATCCAGAAAACGGATACCGCTAACCTCCAATCCGGCGAGGGTATATTTTTTCGCACTATCGTAATAGATTGAAAAATTCGTACTATCGGCAACTACCTGGGAAAAAAGGTTAATACTACCAAATATTACCAGGGAAAAAATTATCAGTTTTTTGTACATTTTTAGCTTCTGATTTGTTCACTTGTTTTTCCAAATCTTCTCTCTCTACGTTGGAAATCGACTATGGCTTCGAACAGATCTTCTTTCCGAAAATCGGGCCATAAAATAGGGGTAAAATAAAATTCACTATATGCAATCTGCCAAAGCAGAAAATTGCTGATGCGGTATTCGCCGCTTGTTCTGATCAATAACTCGGGGTCGGGAATACCTGAGGTAGAGAGCTGTGTTGCAAATTCACTTTCATTTATCTGATTTTCTGTAATTTCACCATTAAGTGCCTTCCGAACAATTTTCTTTGCCGCTTCAAGAATTTCCCACCTGCCCGAATAACTTAAGGCAAGTACCAGATTTAGTCCGGTATTTAATGAGGTGCTTTGAACTGCTTCGGCGAGTTTTGACTGAACATCGGCAGGCAATGAAGAAATTCCGCCAATTGCCAGCATCTTTACGTTCTTTTCGTTTAGATTATCGGTTTCATTTACTATTGCATTGACAAGTAATGACATCAGTGCATTTACTTCCTCTTTCGGACGATCCCAGTTTTCAGTCGAAAATGCATATAACGTAAGGTATTCAATCCCAATTTCTCCGGCTCCTTCGACAATCGACCTTACGGCATCAACTCCCTGCTGATGGCCAAAAATCCTGTCATTCCCATGCAGTTCTGCCCATCGACCGTTCCCATCCATAATTACAGCAACATGGCGGGGAATAAAATTCTTCTTCAGTTCATCAATGACCATTTCCTATTTTTTGATCTTATCATAAATTGCACAATTCCCTTTGCTGCTCCACAACTGGTAGCATAACGAAACCGCAAGAGTTGCATACCAGTCATTGTTATTCAACTGCATCCCGGAAACTTTATCCGGATAAGGCTGAGGATTTGCCGGATCAATCACAAACCTTTTTGGATCATCCAGATTGTCAATATTATCAGCAAAAGTTTTACGCACAATCACTTCAATAATTCCGCCCAATCTTTTCGTAATATTAAACTTCAGTCCTACGCCAACAGGAATAGTAAGTGTTAATACATCCGAATTATTCGTCAATTTAAAAGTAGCGGGTTCAAGATAATAAGGAGGGTAAAGTGCAGTACCAGGAGCTGTTTCAAAAGGGTCAAGTATAAATGATCCAACCCGCGATGCCCGCGAAAAAAAACCTCCTAAACCCACTGAGACAAAAGGTGTCCAGTTGTCCTTCTTCGTGCGTCCCAATTTATAATCGCGAAAATTAAATTCAAACAACGCTTCCACACTTTGGAATGCGCGGTTGAAATTGAAATTGTAAGCAGGATCTCTCGGATACTCCTCGGGGAAAGTGCGAGCGCCACCCGATTGCGCAATGTTAGCATTATTGAAGAATCCTTCCGCTTTAAGATTTCCGGTGAACAGCTGTCCTCGTATAGCCAAACGCTTGTTGAAATTGTACCTACCCAAAATCCCAACCACCGGAGTAATTGATTTGGAATAGTTGACATTCTCGATATCGCCCCAATAAGTCGCTGCGGCAACCTGTACACCAAGATCAGTGGTCGCTTGTGCCATGACACAACGACTTGACATGATGAGCATTATGACTACTATCAACTTTCTCATTTGTAACAATGTTCGGTGAATTTATTCAAAATGACAACTTCAAAAATTTTCTTGTTTTTACTAAAGGTTACAAAAGTAATAGATTAACCCTAATTTCCTTTTTTTCAGCCAAAATTTAACGGATAAAAAGTGGAATATCCTAATGCTTTGTAAACTTTTCAATTCCGCTTATCAATTCCCCACATCAGCTTATTTCGAAGAGTGCTATAAAATGATTGATTATCAAACTGTAACACATTTATCGAAAAATCAGCTTTGCGTAACCGCATTTCGATATCAGACCCAAATGCATCCGAACGCGAATCAAGTGATGCCATATAACGTTCGCCGCGCCCCTCAACGATAAGCTTAACCTCTTCACTATCAGGAATTACAACGGGTCGAATTGCCAAATTATGCGGAGCAATCGGGGCAATAATAAAATTCGCAGCCGTCGGAGTAATAATCGGACCACCAACACTCAGCGAATAAGCAGTCGATCCGGTAGGAGTCGATACAATCAAACCATCAGCCCAATATGAATTCAGGTAATCGCCGCCAACCTCGACATGCACAGTAATCATTTGCGAAGTGTCCTGCTTATGAACAGTAAACTCATTTAAAGCATAAGGAAAATCTGAAAATAACCCTAAATCGTTTTCCAGCCTAATCAAAGAACGCGGTTGCAGAAAGTATTTC
>JANXZJ010000109.1 GCA_025355585.1 Mariniphaga sp.
TTCAAACGGCCAAAGCATCCCAGATCCGCAAAAAACAAGGATCTCAGAACAGGTCGATTCGCTCTTTCATGAGAATATAATTGTGGCTGAGCGTCTCGAATATGATCATTTAAGTAGGGGTGTTGATGATATACACCAGGCCGGTTTTATTGTGAATGGTTCTTATTTTGCTCAATATGATTCGCTTATAAATAGTCTTAAGGTGAAGTCTCAAAGGATAGTGAAGCAGCATATTACCATCCAAAAAGAAAAAATTACCGTCCTGTCTGATCGTATTGTGTTATTAACAGCTTATGGTGACACCAAAGTCGATGTAAATGACGGCAACGCCTTTACTGCAAAATTCTTCTGGTCTTTTGTCTACGAAAAGATAGGAAAGGATTGGAAAGTTATCCAATCGCATCAATCAAGTATTAGATAATTCGATTATGGAAACAATTGTATTAACCGACCGGTTTACAACTCCCACCGATGAACTTATCTTCTCAATAATCGGTGATAAAAGGATCTACTGGCAAGGAATTATTAGTTATTTGCTCGATAATCATTCCGATACTTCGGAGGTGTGGCGGTTTTATGATGATGGCAAATGTTGGCTTTTCCGGACTTTAAAGAAGAACAAAACAATTTTCTGGATCGGAATATTAGATGATACTTTTCGGGTAAGTTTCTATCTGGCAGAGAAGGCAACTCCTCTTATTGTACAGAGCGAACTTACTGAAAAAATAAAAAAAGATTTTTTAAATACCGCAGGCAACAAGTTTCGAAGCATTACAATTAAAATGAGTGATGCTGCTGATGCTGAAAACGTGATAAAGCTGATCGAAATAAAACTCAAACTGAAATAAATTGTGTTGTAAATGCCATGATTTGAGAAGATTCTCTTTAAAATAGCTTAAAGTAGTTACCTTTGAGTTGCAGCAAACAACTTGACTATAACGAAACATATGAACTACATAGAAGTATTTTCTAAAATCTACTACCAGATGGAAGTGTCAAATGATCCGGGCAAAGTCGCTTCCTATATTCCTGAACTCAGAGATATTAATCCCAATAAGTTTGGTGTTCACCTTACAACAATTGACGATGAGCATTTTGATTTTGGTGATTCCGATGAAAAATTTTCGATTCAGAGCATTGCTAAAGTTCTGGCGTTAGTGCTGGCTTATAAGCTCGAAGATGAAAAATTATGGGACAGAGTAGGAGTTGAGCCTTCAGGCACGCCGTTTAATTCGCTTGTTCAGTTGGAATATGATTTAGGCGTTCCTCGTAACCCGCTCATCAATGCCGGTGCTTTGGTAATTTGTGATATTCTTGTTAGTAAGTTTGAAAATCCCAAACATGAATTTATCCAATTTATCAGAAAGGTATCCGATAATCCCGACATTGAATATTGTTCAAGAATTGCCAATTCGGAGAAATTAGCCGGCTACAGAAATGCTGCTTTGATCAATCTTATTAAGTCATTCGGCAATATTAAAAATGACATTGACGTTGTTTTGGATTTCTACTTTAATCTGTGCTCGATTGAAATGACCTGTAAAGAGCTTTCACGAACCTTCCTGTTTCTGGCAGCTTACGGCGTTTGTCCTTACACAAACGAAACGATTATAAGTATCAGTAAATCAAAACGGATTAATGCGATCATGCAATTGTGCGGATTCTATGACGAGGCCGGAGAGTTCTCATTTAAAGTAGGTTTGCCCGGGAAAAGCGGCGTTGGCGGGGGAATCATTGCCATTCATCCGAATAAATATTGCATTGCCGTTTGGAGTCCGCGGCTCAACAAAAAAGGAAACTCTAATATGGGGATGAAATTTCTTGAGCTGTTTACGACTGAGATACAAGCTTCTATATTCTAAAGTGATATGATATACAAGACCCTCTAAATTGCGTTTTGGAGGGTTCTTTATTAGAATAAGAATCAACTTCCCGTTTTGGTAAGTAGTATCGCTTTTCGTATTTTTGCACTATGAGAATAATAGTATTTAGAACGCTAAGAGAATTTTGGGGAAAACCTGAATATTCAGATTCAGAATCTTCCTTGCGCTCATGGTATCATGATGCAAAAAGTTTGGAATGGAAAAACTCAAATGAACTTAAACAGCGATATAAAAATGCAAGTATTGTAGGAGATGGGAGAGTTGTTTTTAATCTAAAAGGGAATAAATACAGACTTATTGTTTCAATGGATTTTGAATTTCAGGTTATTTTTATCCGATTTGTGGGAACTCATCAGCAATATGATAAAATTGATGCTAAAAAGATTTAATTATGGAAATACGACCAATAAAAACGGAAGACGATTATAACTCTTCAATTCAAAGAATTGAAGAGTTATGGGGGTCAAAGAAAGATACCATCGAAGGTGATGAACTTGATTTACTTTGTATAATTGTTGAATCCTACGAGATGAACCATTATCCAATTGCACCACCTGATCCTATCGATGCAATTTTATTTAGAATGGAGCAGATGGGAATGACAAAAACGGATATGGCAAAATATCTTGGAAGCCAAAGCCGGGTAAGTGAAGTGCTAAGCCGCAAAAGAAAATTGACACTTAAAATGGTAAAGTCTTTATATAAAGGGTTAAAAATTCCTGCGGAGATATTATTGGCTTGATTAATTTGGCTTTCAAATTGGAACTTAAAGTAAGCATTACCCCCTTGTAAACACAGGCCTTCCCTTTTCGGAGAGTCTTTCATTGTAACAATATCCATCAATATCGAAGGCATGTAACTGCTCTTCCGAATCAATTCCGTGTTGCAGGATAAACCGGGTCATCATTCCACGGGCTTTTTTGGCAAAAAAAGAGACCATTTTATAGGTTCCGTCTTTCGCCTCACGAAACTCAGGTGTAACAATTTCTGCCTTTAATTTCTTCGGATCAATTACCTTGAAATACTCAACAGAAGCAAGGTTGATCATCAGATTTGATCCGCTAATATCGAGATCTTTCCTGATTTTAGTTGTTATTTTTTTCTGCCAGAATTGGTATAAATTACGGTGTTTTCCTACCTCTAACGGAATTCCCATTTCAAGACGATATGGTCTGATCAGATCAAGTGGCCGTAGCACGCCATATAATCCTGAAAGAATCCTAAGCTGTTTTTGAGCAGCATCAATGTCGGCTGATAAAAGCGAATCAGCGTCCAGACCCGTATAGACATCACCCCGAAAAGCGTAAAGTGCCTGACGTGCAGTTTTGGGGGAGAATTCGGGCCGCCACAAGAAGTACCGTTCCTGGTTTAACTGGGCAAGTTTAGGACTGATGTCCATCAATTTCATAATCCGATCCACACTTAGTTTTCGGAGGGGTTTGATCAAAACGGAAGACTCCTTAACAAATTCCGGTTGTGTATACAACTGATTGGTAATTGGTTTTTCAAAATCAAGCGTTTTGGAAGGGGAGATGACAATGAGCATTGTTACGTTTTTATATCATAAACAGCCGGAGAACAGGAAAGGTTTTCTTACGAAAAAACAGTAAGCCCCCGAAACCGGAGGCCTTACTGATTTCATTGATTTATCTTATTGTGGATATCTGGCTCTATTTGATCTTTTCGATCCAGATATTGCGGAACTGAATTTTCGAACCTTCAGCCTGGAGTCCGATTGCACCTTTTGATTCGCTGCAGTTGGTGGCATAGTTCTGAAGCACGCCATTCACTTTTACCTCGACAGTATTTCCCTTGCAAACAATATCGAAACTATTCCATTCTCCGGGTTTGTTTTCGCTCGAAGGTTTCATCTTGGAGGCGATTGGCTTCACTTTTTCAGTCGAAACATAGACTGTATCTCCGACAGTTGCACTTAGTCCTACATCCTGTATAATAAAATCACCGGCAGAAAGGTGTTTCAACTGACATTGGTAATGTCTTGGCCAGATCTTGTCGGGACCCACGGTATGAATGAAAACCCCACTATTGGTGGGTTTTTCAGGATAGCACCATTCAACATGAAGACGATAGTTCGCATATTCCTTTTTGGTACGCAGATAGCCGGTTGGCACTCCGGGTGTTTCGATCACACCATCCTTTACATAGAAAAAAGATGCTGGTTTAACCGTAGCGTCCGATACAAAAATGGTCCACCCGTTGAGGTTTTTCCCGTTAAACAAGAACTCCTTTTTCTGAGAAAATCCCGCTAGGGAAAAGGAAATCAATAAGACTAAAAGAAACGTTTTTATCATATCTGTATATTTGAGAAGACAAAATTAGAAAATTAATAGCCCCATTTTTTCATCACCTCGAAGTCTTCTTTCACAGCTTGAAGCGCAGTTGCATTTTGATACGACTCCTGCTCAACGATAAATACTGTTGTCCCACCTATTTTCCTGCCAAGGTCGATGGCCTCTTTTGTGGGTATAATTCCTTTCCCAAGAACCGAGCTTTCGTATTTCTCAGCGGTATTTACAGCTATTTCATCTTTTACATGTATCAATTCGAATCTTCCAGGATATTGACTCAAAATATCGAGCGCCTTTGCTCCTCCGATGTACATATTACCAATGTCCAATTGCATTACAACCAATTTTTGATCGAATTTTTTCATCATGATATCGAACACTTTAATACCATTGAGTTTTTCAGTGAATTCAAACCAGTGGTTGTGATACCCAAATTTCATACCCGATTTCTGGCAAAGTTCACCACTCTGGTTGAATACATCCATGTACCGAAGCATATCGTCATAGGTTTTGCGCATGGTTTCATCCATCCATGGGCTGATTACATATCTTTGTCCCATAAATGCGGCGTCTTCAACGGTCTTTTTCCATGAATCGGTAAACACCTTCTTGCCCGCATCCCAATGGTCTTTTCCCATCACGGTATGACCACAAGGCATTTTCAGCCCAAGATCATTCAGTATTTTTCTGAACTCCATAGGTGAATAGCCATAAAATTTACCATCGATATAATTGGCATGTTCAACATTTTTATACCCGATTTTCGCGAGCTGTGTCAGCGTTCCAACCGGGTCTTTTTTCATATCATCCCGAACAGAATACAGTTGAATTCCAACAATTTCAGCAGGTTTCGGTGCTGCAAACGAAGTTTTCGACAAGAGAGCTGTTCCGGCAACCAGAACAGCGCTGTTTTTAAGAAATGTCCGACGCGATGTTGTCATAATAATTAGTTATTGATGTTGAATTAAAATAAAAAAAATCTTGCGATATCAATCAGTTTGTGGTTGTGGCTTACGGTAAAGCTTCCAATAAATCGGCTCTAAGTAACTTGTAAATAGAGCACATTAATATTGTTGTTTATACCAAACAAATATATGTTTTACTTTGGCAAAAACAAATGACTGATTTGTGAATAGTTGGATAATAAACGTATTTTTGATTTTAAAGAAAAACCATTCATGAAAACACTTTCGACAATTCTCCTTTCTCTTTTTGTAACACAATTTCTTTTCGCACAGGACCGGATAACCGGCAGGGCATTTGCCACACGTTCTGAAGTGATTGCACAACACGGCATGGCTTGCACAAGTCAACCTTTGGCGACCCAAACTGCCATTGATGTGTTAAAAGCAGGGGGTAGTGCGATTGATGCGGCTATTGCTGCCGACGCTGTCCTTGGTCTCATGGAACCCACCGGCTCCGGCATGGGAGGTGACCTGTTTGCGATCGTTTGGGATGCTCAGACAAAGAAATTGTATGGATTAAATGCGAGCGGCCGGTCACCTAAATCCTTGACAAGGGAAATCTTATTGAGTAAAGGAATTAAATCAATCCCTTCCCTGGGACCGCTCCCTGTTTCGGTTCCCGGCTGTGTGGATGGATGGTTTGAACTACACAAAAAGTTTGGCAAACTGCCGATGAAACAAATTCTGTCGGGAGCCATCAACTATGCCCGCGACGGATTTCCGGTCAGTGAGGTGATTGCCTATTACATGGCCTCAAATTCAAGATCGCTGCAGAAGTTTCCAAACTTTGAAGAGACTTATATGCCCAATGGAAAATCTCCAAAGAAAGGTGAAATATTTAAGAACCCCTATCTCGCAAATACCCTTCAGAAGGTTGCAGATGGCGGAAGAGATGCATTTTACAAAGGTGATATTGCCAAAACAATCGATGCCTATATGAAAAAAAATGGCGGATACCTTTCGTATGAAGACATGGCGTCTCATCATTCGGAGTGGGTTGAACCGGTCTCTTCCAATTACCGGGGATACGATGTATGGGAACTCCCGCCGAACAGCCAGGGAATTGCAGCGTTACAAATGCTGAATATCATGGAAGGGTTTGATGTGAAATCGATGGGCTTTGGAAGTGCAGAATATATCCACCTGTTTGTTGAGGCAAAGAAACTGGCATTCGAAGACAGGGCGAAGTTCTATGCCGATCCTGCCTTTAATCAACTTCCGATAAAGCAGCTGATCTCTAAACCGTATGCTGATGAACGAAGAAAGCTGGTTGATATGAACCGGTCCTCAAAAAGGCAGCTGCCCGGAAATCCTGAACATGGAAATACAATTTATCTCACCGTCGCGGATGAAGCTGGCAATATGATCTCATTGATACAGAGTAACTATCGCGGAATGGGTAGCGGCATGACACCAGACAAGTTAGGATTCGTTCTGCAGGATCGCGGAGAGATGTTTACGCTGGAGGAGAACCATGTCAATACTTACGAACCGGGCAAGCGCCCGTTCCAGACCATCATTCCCGCATTTATTACGAAAGACGGACAGCCTTGGGTGAGTTTTGGCGTGATGGGCGGCGCCATGCAGCCACAGGGACATGTGCAAATCGTGGTCAACCTGATTGATTTTGGGATGAGCTTACAGGAGGCGGGCGATGCCCCGCGTATTCAGCATTTCGGATCATCGGAACCCACTGGCGAGAAAATGATGGATGCCGGAATTGTTTGTCTTGAAAGTGGAATCAGCTACGAAACCATCCGGACCCTGATGCAAAAAGGCCATACCATTCAGTACGACCTTGGCGGTTACGGCGGTTACCAGGCGATCATGTACGATGCGAAGAACAAGGTTTACTATGGTGCCTCCGAATCGAGAAAGGACGGACAGGCATCCGGATATTAACAGAATTAAACAGGCCAAATTATGAAATCAAGTAATTACAAATCAGTTGGAATTTTATTTCGGAACAAGACCTTTCTTTTTTCCGGATTCATTCTGTCATCCCTGATGATGGCATGTTCTGTTCCAACATTTGATACCACCAGTCGTTCGCAACTTTTCGATTCTGACTGGAAATTCAACCTTGGTGATGTGGCGGGATCCGCAACTCCCGCTTTCGATGATTCGCAATGGCGGTCACTCGATCTTCCGCACGACTGGAGCATCGAAGACCGGGCACCCAAAGATAGTGTCAAACAAATTGGCCCGTTTTCGTCCGAAAGCCAGGGAGGTGGTGCGACAGGACATGTGATGGGGGGAATCGGTTGGTACCGGAAATCATTTACGCTCGATTTAAATTCAAAAGGTAAAATGATCTCCATCCTTTTTGATGGTGTTTATATGGAGAGCGAGGTATGGGTCAACGGAAAAAATGCTGGTTTTCATCCTTATGGATATACCCCGTTTGGCTATGATATCACCCCGTTTTTGAATCCTCCAGGCCAGAAAAACCTGATTGCCGTGAAGGTGACGAACCAGGGTAAGAACAGCCGGTGGTACAGCGGATCGGGTATTTATCGCCATGTAGAACTGATTACTACCAACAAGGTACATATTTCGCAGTGGGGAAATTTTGTAACAACACAACAGGTTACGAGGGAGAAGGCCTCGGTTAAAATGGAGTCAACGATTGAAAACAATTCGGGAAAAAATCAGCAGGTACATATTGTGACCACGCTTTTGAATCCCGGAGGAGAAACGGTGGCCACCGATGAAAAGGTTGAGCGGATTGTTTCAGGTGAGAAGAAAATTGTAACCCAACATCTTTCAGTGGCGAAACCCTTGTTATGGTCGCCCGCATCTCCCTGGCTGTACAGCGCTGTCGTTACAGTAAAGTTCCGCGATGCCACTTTCGATCAGACAACTACTACTTTCGGAATCCGGTCCATCAGCTTTGATGCAAAAAGAGGTTTCTTGCTGAATGGTGAAAACATGCTGCTCAAAGGAGGTTGTATGCACCACGACAATGGAATATTGGGTGCTGCTACAATCGACCGTGCCGAAGAACGCCGTGTGGAACTGATGAAAAAATTCGGTTACAACGCAATCCGTACCAGCCACAATCCACCATCACGCCAGTTCCTCGAAGCCTGCGACCGGCTTGGTGTGTTTGTGATTGATGAGGCTTTCGATATGTGGGAAAAGCCCAAGAATCCGCAGGATTATCACCGGTTTTTCAAGGATTGGCACGCAAGGGATCTTGAGTCGATGATCCTTCGCGACCGGAACCATCCATCTGTTATCATGTGGAGCATTGGAAATGAAATCCCCGAAAGGGCTGATGCATCAGGACTTGAAATCAGGTCCCGTCTTGTAAAGATTGTTAAAAACCTCGATACGACACGTCCTGTAACCGAAGCGATTTGTTTCTTCTGGGATCAAAAAGGGCGAGACTGGAAAGACACAGCGCCGGCATTTGCAGGGCTCGATATCGGGGGATACAACTATCAGTGGAAAATGTACGAGTCCGATCATGAGCTTTATCCCGACAGGGTGATGGCTGGAACCGAATCGTTTCCGAAAGAGGCTTTTGAGAACTGGCAGAAGGTAAAGGATGAGCCCTATGTGATAGGTGATTTTGTGTGGACAGCCTTCGATTACCTTGGTGAGTCGGCCATTGGTCATACCGTAACAGGGCCTAAGGAGTCACTGGCATTTACCCTGCCGTGGCCATGGTTCAATGCATATTGCGGCGATATCGATATTTGCGGTTTCAAAAAAGATCAGTCGTACTACCGCGACGTGGTTTGGGGAATCAGCAACCTGGAAATAGCCGTTCACGCCCCGGTTCCGGAAGGAGAAGTTGAAACAGTCAGCATGTGGGGCTGGCCCGATGAGCAGCAGTCGTGGAACTGGAAAGGAGCTGAAGGCAAAAAAATGTCGGTCTCGGTTTATTCAAATTATCCGTCTGTAAGGCTTGAACTGAACGGAAAAGTGATCGGTACACTTCCTGTTTCAAATGAAACCAAATTAACGGCAACCTTCGAAGTTCCTTACGAAGCAGGAGAACTGAAAGCGGTTGGCTTGAAAGATACGATCGCGACCGGCACGAAAATATTGAAAACAACCGGTGCCGCATCGAAAATACGTTTAACGCCTGACCGGGCAACCATCAATGCGGACCGGAACGATCTGTCTTATGTGATGGTTGAACTGACCGATGATGCCGGAAACCTCGTTACCGATGGTGATGTGCCCGTGACCTTTGCGGTTTTCGGAGCCGGTGAAACAGCGGCAATCGGAAGTGCCAACCCGTCGGATATGCGAAGCTTTAAGTCTCCGGTTTGTACCACTTTCCGCGGTCGTTGCCTCGTCATCTTACGTCCGACAGGAAAAACAGGCGAGATGACGCTTACCGCGAAAGCTTCGGGATTAGGAATTGAAACGACGAGATTAATTGTAAATTAGCATAATACTGTCCAATGAATTCAAGAGAACGTGTATTGACAGCCTTCAAACGGTTGCCTGGCGAGCCTGACAGGGTTCCAATTCAATTTGATCTTTGCCGGAACCTGGCTGATCATTTCGGCAAAGCACTCAATATTCCGGTACATTACACCGAAAATCTGTACGAAGATGTTACTTATCGAATCAGCGCCAACGAGCTCCGGATTGCGATGGGAAGTGATGTCGTGATTACGGGCGCATCGGTTTCGGATGATTTCAAAATTGTGAAAGATGCCGATGGCACCTGGCTGAACGAATACCGGATGCGGATGCGCCAGGGCGATATTTATGTCGAGGTGGTTGACTATCCGCTGGCCAGGGCTGAGACCAAAGCTGATATTGAGGCGTACCAGTTTCCCGATCCGGATGCTCCCGGTCGTTACAGGGATGCGGTGGCACTTGTGAAGAAATACAAAAATGATTACCTGGTAATCGGGGACATTGAGGTCACCGTTTTCTCACTGGCGCATCAGCTGGCAGGGATGGAGAAACTTCTGATCGATATGATGATGGAAACGGAATACGTGGTTCCGTTGTTCGAAGCCTGTGCCGAATTTCAGACACAAATTGGTTTGAGGCTCATCGGGAAAGGGGTCGAGGCCCTCTGGTTTGGCGACGATTTCGGGACACAGGTCAGCCTGCTCATTCCTCCTGAAACATTCAGGGACCAGTTGAAACCAATTTATAAGCGGATGATCGATCGTTTTAAAGAAGCCAAACCTGACATCATCCCCATTTTACATTGTGACGGAGCGGTCGCTGATTTGCTTGACGATATCCGTGAGATAGGGTTTGAGGTATTTAATCCGGTTCAGCCGGGGGTTCCGGGCCATTTGCCGCAGGATATGAAAACCAATTTCGGCGATAAATTTGCCTTTTGGGGTGCCATCGACCAGCAGGATTTACTGCCGAACGGAACGGATGAGGAGCTCGAACGCGACATTACCGAGAAGATCGCCATCCTTGGAAAAGGAGGGGGTTATATGATTTCACCGGCTCATATCATTCAGGCGGATGTGTCGCCCGAACGGGTGATGTTGTTCATTGATTTGTGCAAAAAACACGGATAATGTAGGAAAAGGTTTTAATATTAATTTGTTAGCTCAGTTGGTTTCTGTGGCGATGGCTGCTTTGTTTGCCTTGCAGGCGATCACTAAATCAGCAGGCGCCAGTTTGATCTGCATACCCCTTACGCCGGCACTGATATAGATAGCGGGCTGATCAAACGCAGATATATCGATGTAAACGGGGAAGTTTTTCTTCATTCCTAATGGCGAGCAACCTCCCCTGATGTAGCCGGTTAACGGTTCGAGGTCTTTCATGGGGATCATTGCCACCTTTTTATTTGAGCTGACAATGGCCGCTTTTTTCAGGTCGATCTCATCGCCTCCCGGAATAATGCAGACAAAATTCCCGGTTTTGTCACCTTCCAAAACCAGCGTTTTATAGACCTGATCAATCTGAATTCGAGCCGTTGCTGCAACGTGAACCGCACTCAGGTCCGATTCATCCACTTCGTATTCAATTAACTCGTAACTGATTTTAAGCCGGTCAAGAATTCGGGCTGCGTTCGTCTTCTTCATGGTCTCTTAGTGTTTGAAAATTTTCATTCACGGCTGCTTCGTATTTCACAAGATTCGATGCTTTTTTAATCCGTTTGAAAGTTTTGTGCTGATCGGGGAAAGCGAAACTAAAGTAGCTCCAGAATTTTTCCATTCGCATCAGGATATGGCTGCTGCCATTGAGGAAATTCGAATACTTGAGGAATATTTCGTTATGAAAATTCCGCATAATGATCGCACGCGTTTCCACTTCCGGTAAACAGCCTCCTTTAAGAAGAAGCGGAAGGAACGGATTTTTAAGTATTCCACGGCCAATCATCCAGGTTGTGATGTCTCCGAAAAGAAGGTTGAGGCGATTAAGATTTTCGGATGACTCAATGTCGCCGTTGTATACAAGTGAATGATTGAGCTTTTTATGCACTTCGGTAAACACGTTTTCATCAGCCTCTCCGCGGTAAAGTTGTTTGCCATACCTTGGATGAAGAATGATTTCGCTGAGCGGAAACTCATTCAAGGCATCAATGATCTGAAAGATCTCGTCGTGCGATTGCAATCCGGTACGCATTTTTACCGATAGCTTACAGTTCAACTGGGGCAACGCGGCTTCAAGGATCGATTTAATCCGTTCAGGATGTGGCAACAAACCCGAACCGAGTCCCTTATTGGTTACCATGGGGTAGGGGCAGCCGAGGTTCCAGTTGACCTCTTCATATCCTTTATCCTGCAGCATCTTCGCAAGAAAGATAAAATCAGCCGGATTTCCGGCAAGTATTTGTGGAACAAGCGGATATTCCAGGTTGTTTTCCGGTTTGATATCACGAAGGTGCGAAGTTTTAACCGTCCCGTCGTTTTGACGTACAATGTAGGGCGCAAAGTATTTATCCACACCACCGAAAAATTTCGCGTGAGCACTCCGGTAGATGTTGTCGGTTGACTCCTGAAGCGGAGCAAAGTAGATTTTAAAGCCTGATTCTTTCTGCATATTTGCAAAAATAGTGAACTCCGGCCATTTAATCTAAAACTTATCTGATCCCATCTTTTTTCGATGACGAGTATCATCCCTTTATTATTTATCTTTGCAGCGCCGAAAAGTATGTTTTATGTTTGTTTCTGATTTGGTTGAAAAAGAGATTTCTGAAGCGTTTGTTGCCAGGACAACTGCAAAGACTGGTCAGCAGACCGTCGTTAAAGCAGCACCGCAAAAACAAACAACAGTGAAAACGAAAAGCGCGGTTCCCAATTCCACAAAGACCATTTCCCACGGCAAACCAGTTAGTAATCAGTTTAAAAAAGAATTTTCTCAAAAGAATTCATATACAGAGGAACCTATCGTAAAAGATGCCTCCCTGAATATATATACGGGTAATCCCGGATTGTACATTACCGCAGGTGATACAGTAAATTTTGGAAATGTGGTTACCCTGCCAGATTCAGTTTTTCTGCAGGCGAGGCACGCAGTTGTTCCAAAATCTACGAAACCATATGGTTTTGTTGGTAAAGAGCTGATTGTTCCAAATCAGGATTGGATTTTAGGAATTATCCTCATATTCTGGGCAATATTTGCATCGGTCAGAGTCGGTTTTCTTAAATACCTCGGACAACTTTTTGCCAGCCTCGTTAACTTCAATGCAGCCACCCGGTTATTTCAGCAAAGAGGTTATAAAACAATGTATGGCGCAGTACGTCTTGACATTATTTTCCATTTAATCCTCCCTCTTTCTGTTTATCAGATCACAACGTTCTATAAAATGGACATACCAGGGTACCCTTCGATTGTCTTTTTTTTAGCATTATTATTGGTCATTAACGGATATTTATTTATAAAGATATGGCTTTATCAACTGGCTGGTTCAATCGTGATGCTGAAAGAGCAAACAGAAGAATCTATATTTAATATAAGACTGTATTATAAAGCATTAGGATTGATTTTACTTCCGATAGTTACCATTCATGCAATCCTTACCCAGACCAATTTTATTACGATCTGGATAATGGCGGGTCTTATTGTTATTATGTATGTTGCCAATGTGATCAGAACTATTTATCTGGGAATTCGAAAAGACATATCAATTTTCTATTTGATTTTATACCTTTGTACCCTTGAAATTCTACCGTTGCTTTTGGTTTTTAAACTCATAAGTAGATAATAGACGAGTTTAGAAAAGTATTAAATTTTTTAAAAGTTAATAAGTTGAAAATCAGAAAAATATTAGTATCGCAACCAGAGCCGAGTACAGGGAATTCACCTTATAACGATTTGGCGGTCAAGCACAATCTGAAAATTGATTTCCGTCAGTTCATTCAGGTTGAGGGTGTTCCGGCGAAGGATTTCCGAAAGGACAGAATTCAGATTTTGGAACATACTGCTGTTATTTTTACCAGCAGGACAGCCATTGATCATTTTTTTAGAATCTCAGGTGAATTACGTTTAACGATTCCTGATACGATGAAATACTTCTGTATTTCGGAGGCAACTGCATTTTATTTGCAGAAATACATCGTCTACAGGAAGCGGAAAATATTCTATGCGAATGGTAAATTCACTGATCTCGTTGATGTTCTTTTAAAACATAAGGAGGAGAAATTCCTGATTCCGTTATCTGATATTCACAAGGATGAAATTCCGGTTTTGTTGGAGAAGGCTAAATTGCCCGTTACTGAAGCAATTATGTATAGAACGGTTAGCAGTGATTTGTCCGATTTAAAAGATGTGAATTATGATATGCTGGTCTTTTTTAGTCCGAGCGGTATCAAATCTCTGATTCAGAATTTCCCTGGTTTTGAACAAAAAGATACGAAGATTGCAACTTTTGGTCCTGTTACAGCACAGGCCGTCAGGGATGCAGGATTACGGCTTGATGTGGAAGCCCCGGTACCCGAAGCTCCTTCGATGCCTGCTGCACTCGAAAGGTTTATCTCTGAATTCAATAAAAACAATAAATAGAAGAAACTTATATTTTCATCTAAAAGGGGAAAGCGATTTCCCCTTTTTTTTGTATTTTTCAGCTTATGACAGCCTTTACATTTCGAAAAGAGGAAAAATTGTGCAGCCAGAAAATCATCGGGGAGATATTTCTGACGGGTACTTCTTTCCTCTGTTATCCGCTGAAAGTTGTCTGGAAATACGAACAGTTGCTTACATCATATCCAGCCCAGGTTGTATTCAGCGTTCCCAAACGGCTTTTCAAAAGAGCTCATGACCGGAATTTACTTAAACGACAATTACGCGAGGTTTACCGTCACCAAAAACAAGATCTCTATCAGGCATTGGAACTAAATGACCGGAAAATTGCATTTATGATCGTATATATCGCAAAGGAAAAACTTGATTTTTCTCAGATAGAAAGTGCAATGGCGAAGGTTATTACGAAATTGAATAAAAAGCTGGAGCCGCTGCCGGAGGTTTGAATGAGTCTATTCGGTAATTCGTGAAATCGGATTGATTTGGCCCGCATTTCTTGTTGCTATACTGACATTGCTCCCTTCCCTTTAATTATATACAAAAGTAAAAGGAGATCATTAACGACCTCCTTTCCCTCTTTAATTTCCACTTCTTACAAATCGCTGTCCATGATTTCGGTCTGCTGACGAACTGAATCTTCGTGGATCAACTGGAAAATTATTTTAATAAACGTTTCATCCAGGTTCAGTTTGTGAGCGGTTGCAATACGATCCTCCAGCAACTGCGTCCAACGGTTGATCTGGAGAGCAGTGACCTTGTTTTGTTTCTTGTAATTGGCAATTTGCTTGACAATCTCCATACGCGAGGCAAGTATCTCTATGATTTCGTGGTCGATGCCATCGATCCGTGAACGAAGTGTGTCCAACATATTTTCGAAAAGCGGATCGTTTGAACTCGAGTACCTAATTACGAGTTTATCAAGGATCTTACCCAGTTCGAATGGAGTTACCTGCTGATCTTTGTCGCTGAGAGCGCATGACGGATCGATGTGCGATTCAAGCATCAAGCCATCGAGCCCAAGGTCAAATGCCTTTTGCGAAATCTCAAACAAATATTCGCGTTTACCCGAAATATGACTTGGATCACAAATGATTGGCAGATTGGGCATTAATTGACGAAGTTCGATTACCGTTTTCCAGTTCGGATAGTTGCGGTATTTCGATTCACCAAAAGGAGTAAAGCCGCGATGAATGGCGACGAGGTTTTTCAATCCGGCCTGACTAAGTCGCTCCAAAGCTCCTATCCATAATTGTACATCAGGATTTACAGGATTTTTGACCATGATAATCTGATCGGTACCTCTCAGTACATCGGCTATTTCCTGTACAACGAACGGTGATGCCGTTGACCGGGCACCAATCCACATCACATCGACACCGGCTTTAAGACACTCTTCGACATGTTGGGCATTTGCAACCTCGGTACCGATGAGTAAACCGGTCTCTTCTTTAACGCGTTTCAGCCATTCAAGTGCAATGCTTCCCATTCCTTCGAACGAACCCGGGCGCGTACGGGGCTTCCATATTCCACCACGATACACAAAAACCCGTTTATCTTTAGCCAGTTCCCTGGCGGTTGCCATTGTCTGTTCTTCCGATTCGAGGCTGCAAGGTCCACTGATTAAAAGTGGGTTATCTATATTTGGCAACCAGTGGCTGATCGGTTGAATGTCTAATTGTGTTCCCATTATAATTTATTTTGTATAAAGTTTAATAATTGTTTCTTCGTTTTTTGTCAATGATGAATTTCCACCATTCAGAACGCCACGGATTTTATTGGCGTTTACTATTAATTCTGATAATCGTTCGTAATTGTTGTTTTTCAAACTCTCTTTAAATTCTTCGAGGTGACGAACATAAACCTCCAGCGCCTCGTAAATGTAGTCGCGGTTTTGCCAGAATATGGGTGCCCACATCTGGGGTGAACTTTTGGCAAGACGAACAGTCGACTGAAATCCGGCAGATGCGAGGTCAAAAATTATATTACGGTCTTCGACCGCGAGTACCGCGTTAGCCAGCGCAAATGAAGTAGCATGAGGCAGATGTGATATAAATGCGGTGGTGTGGTCCTGCTCATCGCTTGTCATGTAAGCAGTAGGCATTCCAAGTGACTGGTACATTTTTTCAACAAGTGCCAGGTGTTGAGGTCTGCACTTTCCCTGATCACAAATAATACAGATTTTATCGTCGAAAAGGTGTTCAACTGCAGCCATTGGGCCACTGTTTTCGGTACCCGACATCGGGTGCGTGGGTACAAAATTTCCACGCAAAGGATGATTTTTCACCGCTTCGGCAATCTCACGCTTTGTAGATCCGACATCAATGACAGTTGTCGAAGCCGAGATATGATCTAAAATGTAAGGGAGTAACTGAACGATCATGTCGACAGGCACTGCTACAATT
Source organism: Mariniphaga sp. (assembly GCA_025355585.1). Classification (GTDB taxonomy): domain Bacteria; phylum Bacteroidota; class Bacteroidia; order Bacteroidales; family Prolixibacteraceae; genus JAAFHB01. The sequence goes on from JANXZJ010000109.1 coordinate 16,530, forward strand.
ACGATATCTGCTTCTTTGACTGCTTTATCCAGGCTCTCGATTCGGTCAGCAATACCCAATTTAAGTGCAATCTGAGCATTTTCGGGGTTGTTGTCAACACCAATGATCTCGGTTGCAAATTTGGTTCTACGTAAATCTTTTGCCATCGAACCGCCTATCAGCCCAAGTCCTACTACTGCAAGTTTCATTTATTCGGTTTTAATTGTAAAAAAAAAGGCCTCCTATTTGGAGACCTTTTTTATGATTTAATATTGAGTTTTTGACAATACCTTACCGTTCAGTCCCCGTGCGAAGGCCAAGATAACCAAACCAAAAGTAAAAAGTACTGCTATTCATTGTGTCAATCTGTTTTTATTCGTGGCAAATTTATATAAAATTTTAAGATAAAACGGTTGTGGGCATGAAATTGTTCATTTTAAGGGGATATTTTGACAAAAGAAATTACAAGGTTCGAATTCCTATAGTTGGATTTCGTGGCAAGGTTTAAATACAGTAGGTCATATCTCATGAGTACTGCCGGAAGAACGTATGTGAAATAATCAGGGGCATTCACACGACCGTTTGGCCAGAACCAGCATTGAAACAGACTTTCCGCTCCACCGTTTTGGCTCAACTGAAAAAATATTGACCGTTCACACCACCGTTTGTTCAGAACCAGCATTGAAACAGACTTTCCGCCCCACCGTTTTTGCTCAACTGAAAAAATATTGACCATTCGCCCCACCGTTTGATCAGAACCAGCATTGAAGCAGACTTTCCGCCCCACCGTTTTTGCTCAACTAAAAAAATATTGGGCATTCACACCACCGTTTGGTCGGAACTGGAATTAAAGTAGACCATCAACACGACCGTTTGTGTCCAACTGAAAAAATATAGGCGGACATGGTGCATAAATATTTTAAACCTGAATCTTGACGATAGAGAATTTAAGAGATCAGGTGTTACTCCTGTACCTCGAATTATCTTCGGCCATTAACGAAAGATAGGATTCATATCGTGTAGCAGGTATATCTCCCTTTTCGGCCGCAGCTTTTACAGCACAACCCGGTTCGTGTGTATGGGTACAATTGAAAAACCGGCACTGATCAAGCAATCCAAACATTTCGGGAAAATAGTGGGCAATTTCCTCCTTAGCCATATCGATCACGCCAAAACCTCTGATACCCGGTGTGTCAATCAGATATCCTCCGCCTTCTACCTCAAACATTTCGGCAAATGTGGTGGTGTG
>JANXZJ010000163.1 GCA_025355585.1 Mariniphaga sp.
TACCCATAACCTCGATGGACTCGAAATTTTGCTTTGGGACAAAACGCGGTCAATGCCATTGATGGTGGAGGCATTCGGACAAACCAAAACTCCGGAAGATCAGTTAACTTATGCAAGAATTCTTGGTATGCTGGGAAATGCCGCAGGTGGAGAAGTTTTGCAGCAGGCTGTAGAGAATGCAAGTGACTGGGATGCAGGCTGGAATTACACCGGAATGGGACAATTTGGGAAAAGCATCAGTTACCTTGATGGATTGATCATTGCGCTTGGAAGAACCAAAAGAACAGAGGCAATCCCAGTTCTTGAGAAAATGTCGAAAAGACTGACGACTGCAAGCGAATTCTCCCATTTCAGGGCGGTTGCAATGGCGCTTGAAACCATTGGAGATAACAGGGGCGCTTTAATTCTTTATGATCTGCTGCAACTTCCCGGTGTAACAGGTCATTCGATGCCGGATATTCAAACGGCTAAACGATTGACTCCTGCCAGCGATACCGATACGAGTACCCGAAATAATTCGTTGCGTGAACTGATCCTAGCCAGGGCCTTATTTCGTTGTGGGGATGTTAATGGTCTGGGGAAAGAAATTCTGACCAATTATTCAAAAGACCTTCGGGGACACTACTATCGACACGCAAGCGGAGTATTGAAAATGTTTGCAAAAACTCCTGAGCAACAAAAGGATGTAAAAGAAAAGAAAACCGAAATAAATCCCGGTTTTCCTGGAATAAAGACACCTGCAGTGCCTTTGAAACCATAAAATCTACACACAAAATTAGGCAATTTGAAAAATTATTTCAATACCTTTGACGTCTCCAAATAAATCATAATTTAATCCACAACCATGAAAAAGATTTTGTTTGTTTTAGCATTCATCAGTTTATTTCTGAATGCATCGGCACAATTTCCGCAACCGCCTGTCACTCAAAAACTGTTGGTTATTGAAACTGAAAATACAACTTTGGTCCTTTCCGTTGCAAACAACCATAAATTGTATCAGGTCTACCTCGGAGAGAAACTTAAAAATACTGAAGACTACAAAATATTGCCCAACCAACACGAAGCGTACATTCCATCAGGAACCGACAATTTATTTGAACCAGCCATTAAGATGTCACACAATGATGGAAATCAATCGCTCGAATTGTTGTTTTCAGACGAAAAGGTAACCCGCGACGGTAACGTGGTCACAACTTCAATACTAATGAAAGACCCCAAATACCCGGTTGAGGTACGTTTGAATTTCACTGCATTCCAGAAGGAGAACATCATTAAAACCTGGACGGAGATCAAACACCAGGAAAAGAAACCGGTCATTCTAAGTAATTTTGCCTCTTCAATGCTGCATCTGGATGCTGATAAATACTGGCTTACGCAATTTCACGGCGATTGGGCAAAGGAGATGCGTATGGAAGAAAGTCAGCTTACGAGTGGTATCAAAATGATCGATAGCAAACTGGGAACAAGGGCTAATATGTACCAGACACCCGTATTCTTCCTGGCCAAAAATAAACCGGCAGACGAAAATTCCGGTGAAGTAATTGCAGGAACATTAGGTTGGACAGGCAGCTTTCAAATGCTGTTCGAGATTGATAACAGCAATTCCCTAAGGATGATTTCGGGCATAAATCCATTTGCATCGGAATATCATTTGAATCCGAATGAGAATTTTGTGACACCTGAATTTCTGTTCACATTTAGTAACAAGGGAAAAGGTCAGGCAAGCCGCAATTTCCACGCCTGGGCGCGAAATTATGGCGTACTTGATGGAAATGGCAACCGCTCGACGCTGTTAAACAACTGGGAATCTACTTATTTTGATTTTGATGAAAAGAAACTAACTGAATTATTTGGAGGAGCCAAAGAACTTGGAGTAGACGTTTTTTTGCTTGACGACGGCTGGTTCGGAAACAAATATCCGCGGAAAGATGATCGGGCAGGTTTGGGTGACTGGCAGGAGACGACCGCAAAATTGCCTCACGGACTTGGATATCTGGTTGAACAGGCTGAAGCAAAAGGTGTAAAATTCGGCATATGGATCGAACCTGAAATGGTGAATCCTAAAAGTGAATTGTACGAAAAACACCCGGACTGGATTTTGAAGCTTCCGAACCGCGACGAACATTACTACCGCAATCAGCTTGTGCTCGATTTAACAAATCCTGAAGTTCAGGAGTTTGTGTATAAAATGGTTGATGACATGCTCACTAAAAATCCAAAAATTTCCTTTATCAAATGGGATTGCAACCGAATGATGACCAATACCTATTCAGCCTATCTTAAAGACAATCAGTCACATGTTCAGATTGAATACGTACGAAGCTTTTACCGTGTCATGGAACGTTTACGTGCAAAATATCCGCACCTTCCAATTATGCTATGCTCAGGCGGAGGAGGAAGGACCGATTACGGAGCGCTGAAATATTTTACCGAATTTTGGCCCAGCGACAATACCGATGCTTACGAACGTGTATTTATTCAATGGGGTTATTCCTATTTTTTCCCAAGTATCACTTCCTGTAATCACATTACTTCGATGGGTAAGCAGTCGCTGAAATTCAGAACCGATGTTGCCATGATGGGAAAAATGGGATACGACATCCGCGTAAATGAAATGACTGCAGATGAGCTAAAATTCAGCAAACAAGCCGTTCAGAACTACAACCGGCTGAAGGACCTGGTCTGGAAGGGAGATTTGTACCGTCTGGTTTCGCCATACGAAGAAGAGAGAGCCGTATTGATGTATACGTCAGTAGATAAGAGCAAATCGATGCTTTTCTCCTATTCGCTACACCCGCGGACATTCGGACAGTTCAGTCCTGTACGCTTATTGGGCTTAGACCCCGACAAGAATTACCGTATCGAAGAAATCAATAAAATGCCCAATGGCAGGAGTCGGTTTATGGCAGAAGGTAAAACGTTTTCGGGAGATTACCTGATGAAAATAGGTCTTTCGCTGCCAAATAACAGCGATTTAACGAGCGCGATTATTGAAATCACTGAAGTAAAATTGTAATCATCTGTCTGATTCAAAAGGTTGGAGGATATATTGTTTGGCTTTTAACACCAAACCAGGTGATAAAATTAAGGTAAGACCACCTGATCGGATTAAAATGAGAGGGTTCCACAAAAAATGAAACTCTCTTTTTTTAATATACTTTTAAACGATAGTTAACTTGCAATCCTTTGTCGCAAAATGCGCCAAACAGACAAAAGAAGTAGTTCTGCTCTGCTTCAATGTATAAATGGTGAAAGCAAGGTATGCTCATAAACACATTTCCAAATTTAAACCTCAATTACATTTATAAAGAATGTATTGGCTGATATGAATTTAAATGGAAAAAAGATTAAAATTCGCCGTTTTTCGAGACTCAGTACGAAAAAATGTTATGAGGTGTTAAAAAACATGTTGTAAAACATTTTCTTTCCAATATCAAAGAAGTCCAATTAGTATATATTTGTACCAACCAGTACCCACCAGTTGAAACGTTAATTTTTGAATCTGGTAATTGGGTATTTAAAACTAAAGTGTATTGAAAAATTTGCAAAGTTTAGACTTAAATGACTGTTTTTCAAATGATCATATTCTCCGATTTGAAAATGCACTCACCATAAAAGGTAATTTGTATTCCTGGTCACCTTTAGTTTCAATATTAACAGAATTGGTTTCACAAGATTAAAATTGACAAGTTCGAAAGAATTGAAGAATACTAATAAAAGTGCATTTGACTTTACTAACAACTAATAACAATTATTAACTAAATAACTGATACATTTTAAAGGAAAAGACCCCCAGCAATTACTAAAAATCTCAAGGCTTTATAAATGAAATCTTAAGACTAACTTTTACGCTCATTTCAGCGTGTAGCTGATCGATTAACACCGGATAAGCATTACCAGGACAAATTCTTCTGTTAATGATTCCAAGCAGAAAAAAAAAGATCTAATACAGTCTTTCTTTAAATTAATCAACAAGTTTCTGAATTACTACTAACAATGTTAAACTAGTTGATATTAAAACAATTAATAAGCGAGTATCTATTTATTTACTAATCTTAAAGTTTATGTATTTATGAAACTAAAAAATCTGATTTTTCTATCTAAGGGGAAATATGCCAGAAAGTTACTTTCTCTGGTTCTCCTTATGTTTTTCATGACTGGCATGGCTTTTGCCCAACAAAAGACCGTAACAGGAAAAATTATCGATAATACAGGGGCCTCTTTACCTGGTGTAACAGTAATGATAAAAGGGACTACTGTAGGGGTTATTACCGATAATGATGGGAATTATTCACTTACGAACGTTCCCCAAAATGGTACTTTAGTGTTTTCATTTATGGGAATGAAATCACAGGAAGTGGCAGTTGGAGGCAAAAGTGTTATTAACATTTCCTTGCTTTCGGATGTTACTGACCTGGAGGAGGTTGTGGCAGTTGGATACGGTACACAAAAACGTGCAAATGTTGTTGGTGCTGTTGCTTCTGTAGATGGTGAAAGACTACAATCAATCCCTGCAATGAACGTTTCGAATGCCATATCAGGTCTTATCCCTGGTACAACGGTTATTCAGCAAACTGGTGAGCCCGGTCAGGGAAGTCCTCGTATTATGGTTCGTGGACGCAGCACAATAAACTCAGATGGTAGCCGTATGTCGAACAGGGCTGAAACAGCTCCGTTGGTAGTTATTGATGGTGTACCAGGACGTTCTATGGATGAAATTGACCCTAATGATGTTGCCAGCCTTTCTGTTTTGAAAGATGCTTCTGCAGCAATTTATGGAGCTCAGGCTGCGAATGGTGTAATCCTTATCACAACAAAATCAGGTAAGGACGGTAAACCTCGTTTGAATTATCAGTTTTACGAAGGTATTATGACCCCAACCCTCACACCGACTGTTACTGATGCTGCAGAATATGCAACAATGCTTTCGGAATACCAGGTTGCACAGGGTAAAGCCCGCAGGTATTCAGATGCTGATATCGCACTTTTTGCTAACGGAAAAGATCCTTGGGAACACCCTAATACAAACTGGTATGGTGACCTTGTAAAAGATTGGACAACTACCACCAGGCACAATATTACACTTGATGGAGGTTCCAAAGGAATGAAATACTATGTTTCTTTTGGTTATAAAACCGACGATGCAATGTATAAGGCATCATCAACAAAATACAAACAATACAACGTAAGAACTAAATTGGAAATGCCTGTTACCGAATGGTTGAAAACAGGTGTTGAACTTGCTGGTTTTATAACAGACCGTCAATATCCTTACAAAAGTGCCGATGCCATTGTTGGCCAGTCTACCCGTCTTGTTCCTACCAACTGGTCATTCTGGCCAACAGGACAACCCGGACCAGACATTGAGTATGGTGATAACCCGGTTGAAACATCTACTTTCAGTGCCGGAAAAAACGACCAGAAAACTTACAGAATGTTAAGCACTTTTAATGCAACAGTTACAGTGCCGTTCGTTAAGGGCCTCTCTTTTACTGGAAGTTATAACTATGACCTTACCAATTATTACAACAAGGCATTCTATCAGCCATGGACGTTGTACTATCCTAACTGGGACAAGGCCACCAGAGGATCAGACGGTTTTATTACCGCAATGCCTTTAACTCCTACCCTGAGAGGACTTTCATCTCCAGAAAACAACGAACGTTATGATCGTACCCTCAATCAAACAATCCTGTTCAATGCCAATTATTCCAAAAGAATAGGAGATCATAACATAACCTTATTTGGTGGTTTCGAACAGTACAGCAGCGACTACAACTATTTTTACGCCTATCGTAAATATTATATTTCTTCGGTAATTCAAACCATGGATGCAGGTAACGCCAAGGACCAGAACATTACCGGTACAGCTTCAATTTACGCGCGCAAATCATGGATTGGTCGTGCTACTTATGATTACAAAGGAAAATACCTTGCTGAATTTATATTCCGTGCTGACGGATCATTAAAATTCCCACCAACACAACGTTGGGGTTATTTCCCGGGTTTAATGTTGGGATGGCGTGCTTCAGAAGAAGATTTCTGGAAAAACAACCTCTCATTTGTCAACTATTTTAAACTTAGAGCATCCTATGGTATGATGGGTATGGACCCAACATCCCCTTTCCAGTATATGGACAAGTATGGTATTGGTACAGGTATGACATTTGGTACAACCGGTTCAATTCAAACCGTTGTTGGCCCACCTAGCGTCGCCAACCCACTCATTCACTGGGAAACTCAAAAGACCTATAACGTAGGTTTCGATTCAAAATTTAAAAATGATCAGTTTCATTTGAATGCTGAGTTGTTTTATAACCAAAGGGAAAATATCTTAGTTGCAAGAAATGCTTCTGTTCCTAGCTTTACCGGGTTGGTGCTTCCGGCTGAAAATATCGGCCAGGTAGATAACCGCGGATTTGAACTTGAAGGAGGCTATCATAAAGTAATCAATAAAGATCTTCGCTTTGATTTAACAATGAACTATAGCTACAACCACAACGAAGTCGTCAAAATGGATGAACCCAAAAGGGCACAACCATGGCAGCAGCTTACGGGCCATTCATATGGCGCATGGTTAATGTATGACGCTATTGGAATTTACAAAGATCAGGCACAGGTTGATGGAACTCCACACCTTTCGGGTGCAAAACCAGGTGATGTAATTTTCAAGGATGTATCTGGCGATGGTAAAATTGATGGTAATGACAGGATTTTACTTGATAAAGTTGATGCACCGGAAACTTTTTACGGAGCTACTGTATCTGTGGTCTATAAAGCGTTCACATTATCAGTACAGGTTCAGGGCCAAGGCAAATTCATGAAAAACAGCCAATATGACAACCGTCGCGGAGAAGCCGGAAACTATTACCAATGGCAATATGACAATCGCTGGACTCCTACCAATACAGTTACCAACATTGCAAGAGCATATAACCGTGATGACCTTTATTGGTCACCAGATGTTAACATGAATACTTACTGGATGACAAATACAGCATATTGCAGATTGAAAAATATCGTGCTGAACTACCAAATTCCATCCAAATTCTACTCAAAAATTGGAATTTCGAAGGCAAGTATTTATTTTACAGGCAACAACCTTGCTTTGCTCTACACCGCAACTAAAAAGTGGGATCCTGAAACAAACAATCCAGGTGTGTATCCTACAATGAAAACATTTGCAATTGGTGCTAATATTACTTTTTAGTAAATTTTTATAACTTGTAAACAGTTAGAATATGAAAAAAATATTTTTAAACATAACAGCATTAGCGCTGCTTCTGCTAAGTCTGGCAGCCTGCAAAGAAAATGTACTTAATAAGTCAGCTGTTGATACATTTAATGAACAACTTGTATTTTCCGATATCAACGTTGTGAACGCATACCTGGGAAAGGTTTATGACAGGATGGGTGGAAATGTCGATAATGGTATTCTCGGAATGCGCGAGGATCTCTTAAGTTCCGGTACCGATCAGTTGCTTTGCATTCACCGTCCGGCCAATTATGTCATGCTAAAAGGGACGATGACTCCTGACCAGTTGGGCGTTTTTAATGATGACGATAAAGGCGGTTGGTTACGCTGGAATAATCTTTATGCTAACATTCAGGATATCAACAGAATTCTAGGTGGTATCGATGCAGTTCCGGTTACAAATTCGGCAGCGTTGGTAAAGCAGATGAAAGGTGAAGCCTATTTTATCAGGGCATTCGATTATTCAACGCTCCTGATGGTTTATGGTGGTGCTGTCCTAAAGGATACACAATATAAACTGGGAGATGATTACAGTACGGCTAAAAGGGCCTCAATTAAAGAAACACTTGATTTTATCCTGAAAGACATTCAGAGTGCAATCACTAATTTACCTGCATCCGGAATAGAACAGGGACGTGCAACTCAGGCAGCAGCTGCTGCTTTAAAATCAAGGATAACTCTTTTCTGCGCAAGTAAACTGACCAACGGTGGCTGGCCTGAACAGGCTGGTAATGCATTGGTTTCGTTCCCTGCAGGTAGCCAGACCGCTTTGTTAACACAGGCACGCGACGCCGCCAAGGATGTGATGGACGCTAAATTTGGTTCTTTCTCATTAGTTGGAACTACAAGTGAACCTCCATCTCCAATTACTGCTGCTCAGGTTCAAGCTTATGCTGACAATTATTTTAGTATTTTCAACCAAAAAGGCGGATGGAACAGTGAAACAATCTGGGGTATTCAGTATCCACTTTCAGGAGGAAACAGCAACAATGCAAATATCTGGAATGGTCCTAACGGTTATCACAACTGGGGTAACAATGATCCAACTGAAGCATCCGTAAGAAAGTTCGAAATGGCCGACGGCACTAAATTCCAATGGGACAAATACACCCCTGGTAACCTGGATCTTCGTACTGCTACAGCTGCCGAACTGGCCGCTGATCCACAACGCAATCCTTATGTTGGTCGGGAAGCTCGTTTTTATGCCATCGTTCTTTATGATGGAGCTCCATGGCAGCCAAGACCTTCTGACGCGGCAGGATTAGAACCTGAAAACAAAGTTCAGACTGGTTATTACTTTCACAATGTAGGAGATGCCGTTCCTTTTAAAAGCGGGCTCGATACACGCCAGGGCTTGATCGAAGCATGGAACGGACAAAAGACCGGTTATAACATGCGGAAATTAATGGATCCAACAAGTGCAGGACAGTATTTCAAAAATACCAACAGCTGGGTAGAATTCAGGTATGCTGAAATTTTGTTAAATTATGCAGAGGCCTGTATTGAACTGGGCGGAGCAGATTTACAGAACGGTATTGCTGCCATGAACCTTGTAAGAAAACGCGCTGGTCTTCCTAGCCGCGTAACCACAGATCAGGCCGTTGCCCGTCAATTTGTTCGCGATGAAAGAAATGTTGAGTTCTTCGCTGAAGGTCATCGTTTCTACGATATCCGCCGCTGGATGATTGCAGAACAAGTGATTGAACCGATTTTCAGTATGAGAATTGAGCATTATGATAACGGCTTTACAAAATGGATTTACAATAAAGCTGATAAAGCTGACGACAGGGTATTTGCAGATAAAAAATACTACTGGGTTCCAATTGGTCGCGATGAAATGAACAAAGCACCACAATTGGTACAGAATCCTGGTTATTAATGATTTCAGTAGAGACGTTGCACGCATCGTCACATTAAAATAATTAAACCCCTCTGCAAAACGGAGGGGTTTTCTTTTTGCCATCGCTGGCCGATCAGGTTAACCTGTGACCCGACCGGACTAACTTTCTCGCCATCCGGATTGACTGGTGACCCGTCCGGATTAACTTTTTCAACATCCGGATTGACTGGTGCCCCGCCCGGATTAACTTTCTATCCGTCAGATTGACTGGGAACCCATCCGGATTAACTTTCTGGCCGCCAGATTGCCTGGGGACCCGTCCGGATTGACTTATGTCAAGCATTTTGTCTAACGCCAATCTTCGGTTGCAATCGCCGTTTTTAAGACCGCAATTGCATATAAAGAGAATTCTAAATTTTTAACTTTATCTTCAGTTTTCCTAAAAGTGCTGTAATCCCAATGATGATCATCGCATAAACAAACGATTTCAGCAAACCAACTGCACCTGTTTTCAGAAACAGCGGAAGCGTAAATGCAAAGGTCGCCACACTATAATAGACATATGGAATCAGGTAACAGGTCAGGGTGCTTGTTCCGGCAGGTTTGATCAGGTTGAACCAATTGCCTTTCCCTTTCAGATCAACAACGAAATAGATGACAGCAAAAAAACCAAACGCAATTGCATTGCACAGAAAAACCCAGGTTGGGGTCGCCTGTATCTTCGAAATAATAAAAAAGTTGCGTAATGCAAAACCGGCCATAAGCAATAAAATGCCAATTCCGATGTATAATAAAGGCAATTTTTGACGTTTTTTTGATGTACCTGCCCTATCAGTCAACAGGCTGGCAGCAATTCCGGCAAACGCAAATCCCTGGAAAGCGCCACCACCAGGAATTGGCGTATGCAGCCAATGTGCATGCTCAGCAATATTCAGCAAAGTAAATAAGAGCCAGAATAATAACAGCAATGCCGGTGATTTTCGGGCAAACAAGTAAATCGGAGCTGTGATCAGGTAAGTCCAGCCAATAAGTCCCAGAATTCCCCACCATTGCGGCGTCATCAAACCCATACCATCCTTGCCACCTTTGAAAAAATAAACAAGTAAAATCAGCAATAGGACACCAGTCAATTGCAAACCAATGTAAAGGTATTTTTTCCAATCTTCCGATTTCGGGTAAACATTCCAGATCAGAAAAAACCCGATAACCATCAGAATTTGAAATCCTTCCCTGCTCAGACCCGAAGCTTCAACATTCAAAGCACCGATATTGACAGTAAAAACTCCCATAACAAGCAGCGCAAGCGAACGAAGCGCAATATGACGCAAAACCTGAAGATAATTCTCCCCTTTCGCCAACCGGTTACGCATCGCGTAAGGTATCGACATGCCCACAATAAACAGGAAACAGGGAAAAACAATATCTGAAAACCCAAGGAAATCCTGATCTGCCCGGGCATGTTCGAGCCAAAGGGGTACGCCCGTCAACGACCATAGATCGTTTACAAATATCATAAGTAACATGGTAATTGCCCTAAAAACATCGATTGAAAAGATACGGTTTTGCTGAATGGTCATTGTTTGATAAGTATTGATCGTATAATAGTAGCTGGCGACTGGCAGTTAGCGGCTGGTGA
>JANXZJ010000157.1 GCA_025355585.1 Mariniphaga sp.
CGTCTCCTGCAGTAAAGTGATATCGGCTGATATCCGGCTGTTCAACTCCCCTACCCTTCGCTGTTCAATAATGTGACCGAAAAGGCACTTGCCTATTTGCGGCAGGATACCTACAATCACTTAATCCGTTTGCCGTTACGGTTTTTTGAACAGCGAAGGGTAGGGGAGTTGAACAGCCGGATATCAGCCGATATCACTTTACTGCAGGAGACGATGACATCCACTTTGGCTGAATTGGTCCGGCAAATTATCATCATCGTTGGGGGTATTACCTTTTTGGCTTTTACCTCGATTAAGCTTACTTTATTTATGCTGGTCATCCTGCCGCCAACCATGATATTCGCCCGCATGTTTGGACGATATATCCGCAAGATTTCTAAAGAGATACAAAATGAGGTGGCGAAATCGAATACTGTTGTTGAGGAAACATTGCAGGGAATACAAAGTGTAAAGGTTTTCACAAACGAGTTTTTTGAGATTTCACGTTACCGGAAAACAACCGAAAGCATTGCAGAAATGGGAATCCGAAGCGGCAAATACAGGGGCGCTTTTGCTTCATTTATTATTTTTGGGTTATTCGGCGCCCTGGCTTTGGTGATATGGAAAGGATCGTCGATGATGGCAAATGGAGAACTTGTTGCCGGTGATCTTTTTTCATTTGTGATCTATTCTGCATTTGTGGGCGGAACCATTGGCGGTCTTGCATCCGTCTTTGCAAGTATTCAAAAATTCATCGGTGCGACCGAGGATTTATTCGAATTGCGTAAGGTGGAGGAAGAGGTTTTAACGGAGATCAAACAAAATGATCCGGATTATGAACTTCAGGGACAAATTTCATTTAATAACTTATCGTTTGCTTATCCGACCCGAACAAATGAACTGGTATTGCGCAACTTTAATATTGATATAACATCCAACCAGTTAATTGCTTTGGTCGGTGCGAGTGGTGCCGGAAAATCAACCATTGCCTCTTTGCTCCTGGGTCTTCATTTGCCTACAGAGGGTCAGATTCTTTTCGATGGGAGAGACAGTCTCAAATTTCCATTGTCGGTGTTACGAAGCCAGATTGCCCTGGTACCACAGGATATCTTTCTTTTCGGAGGTTCTATACGCGAAAACATTGCTTATGGCAAGACAAATGCAACTGAAAGCCAGATTTATGATGCCGCCTTAAAAGCCAATGCGATGGAGTTTATTGACCGTTTTCCCGGTCGGTTCGATACAATTGTAGGAGAGCGTGGCACGCAACTTTCAGGAGGCCAGCGCCAACGGATTGCAATCGCCAGGGCCGTACTAAAAAATCCGAAGATCCTGATTCTTGATGAAGCAACTTCCTCTTTGGATTCAGAATCTGAACGCCTGGTTCAGGATGCACTTGAAAAGCTGATGAGCGGACGTACTTCCATTGTAATCGCTCATCGTTTATCGACAATCCGGAATGCTGATCAGATATTGGTGATGGACAAGGGACAACTGGTCGAAAAGGGGACCCATGAGCAATTAATGCAGCTGACAGATGGAATTTATAAAAACCTAAGTGAACTTCAGTATGCGGGGTAAAAAAACCTCCACTTTTTCAGGCGGAGGTTTTCAGAAAGATTCTGTCTTTCAAATAAATTGAGAATTCTGTAAATTTTTACTTTTCCACAAGCACCTTTACTTCGTTACTTGATGCCTCGATAATTCCACCACTAATCTCGAAATAAGTAATGGTTCCGTTTGTCTCCTTCACCTTAATTTTGCCTTTGGTCAGCGTTGAAATAATGGGTGCATGATTTTCCATAATTTCAAACGATCCAAGTGTACCCGGAAGTTGTACAATCGTAATATTTCCAGCAAATAGCTGTTTTTCCGGTGAAATAATTTCAAGATGAAGCATATCGTATTTAATTACCTGATTGGTTTTTGTGAATTATTTTGATTCTGCGAGCAATCTTTCACCTTTTTCGATGGCTTCATCAATCGTCCCAACCATGCTGAAAGCGGTTTCGGGATATTGGTCAACTTTCCCGTCGATGATCGCATTGAATCCTTTGATGGTATCAGCAATGTCAACCCAAACGCCTTTCATTCCGGTGAATTGTTCTGCAACGAAGAATGGCTGTGATAAAAAGCGTTGAACACGACGGGCCCTTGAGACGATTAATTTATCGGTTTCAGACAGTTCGTCCATTCCAAGAATTGCGATAATGTCCTGTAATTCGCGGTATCGCTGTAATAGTTCTTTCACCCGCTGGGCAGTATCATAATGCTCTTTTCCAACGATTTCAGGTGTAAGTATCCGTGATGTTGAATCAAGCGGATCGACAGCCGGGTAAATACCCATTTCAGAAATTTTCCGGTTTAAAACGGTAGTGGCATCAAGATGGGCAAAAGTTGTGGCGGGAGCAGGGTCTGTTAAGTCATCTGCAGGAACATATACGGCCTGCACCGACGTAATAGATCCGTATTTGGTTGAAGTAATACGTTCCTGCAATAACCCCATTTCGGTGGCAAGTGTAGGCTGATAACCGACTGCTGAAGGCATACGGCCAAGTAATGCCGAAACCTCGGAACCAGCTTGTGTAAACCTGAAAATATTGTCTACAAAGAAAAGGATGTCGTTTCCTTTCCCTTTTTTATCGCCGTCGCGGAAGTATTCTGCTACTGCAAGTCCCGAGAGTGCTACGCGTGCACGGGCACCGGGAGGTTCGTTCATCTGGCCAAAAACCAGCGTTGCTTTCGATTTGGCGAGTTCTTCGCGATCGACGAGGCTGAGATCCCATCCGCCTTTCATCATATCTTCCTTGAAAGCTTCACCATACCGTATAACGCCCGATTCAATCATTTCACGGAGCAGGTCATTACCTTCACGTGTTCGTTCACCAACACCGGCAAAAACCGATTGTCCGTCGTATTTTTTTGCGATGTTGTTGATTAACTCCATTATAATAACAGTCTTACCAACACCGGCACCGCCGAAAAGCCCGATCTTTCCGCCTTTAGAATAAGGTTCAAGAAGATCAATTACTTTAATTCCGGTAAATAGCACCTCCTTTTCGGTCGAGAGATCTTCGAATCGTGGCGGATCGTTATGAATTTCATAACTTCTATCCTTCGCAATTGGTCCGATACCGTCGATTGCTTCACCGATCACGTTGAGTAACCTTCCTTTAATTATTTCGCCTACCGGCATCGATATCGCTTTACCGGTGCCAATGACCTCCATACCGCGCGATAGTCCGTCAGTTGAGTCCATGGCGACCGTTCGGATGGTTTGCTCACCGATGTGTTGCTGACATTCAAGAATTAACACCTGTCCGTTTTCACGCGTTATTTCAAGTGCATCAAATATTTTGGGCAACTCATTTCCCTCTTGCTCGAAGCTGACATCAACAACAGGTCCGATTATCTGAATGATTTTGCCTTTGGATTGCGACATATTTCCTTATTTTATTGAAATTTCTTTATTGATAACTCACAATTAATAACTGCCTGGATATATTAACCATTATTCTGTGCATTTGCACCACTTACAATTTCCAAAATTTCATTGGTAATCGCAGCCTGACGTGCCTGGTTATATTGCAGTTTCAGCTCTCTGATTAAGTCCCCTGCATTATCGGTTGCTTTGTGCATTGCCGTCATTCGGGCACCGTGTTCTGAGGCTACGGAATCAAGAATTGCTTTATATATCTGTATTCTCAGCGACAGCGGAATAATTATATCTGCTATTTCCTGCATCGAAGGTTCAAAAATATAGTCTTTTCGCATTTCGCCTTTTCCGAATTCAACTTCTTTGATCTCCTCCGGTTTGACAGGCAAAAACTGTTCTGTCATTAGGTTCTGAACGGCTGCATTTTTGAATTGGTTGTAAACTAATTCAATATGATCGTAAATGCCCATCGTGTAACCCTCCATGAAACATTGCGTGATTTCGGAAACATTGGTGAAATTCAGTCCTTCATAAATATCCAGAAAGCTTTTAATTACTTTAATCCCTTTGCTTTTAAGACCGTCAACACCTTTTTTTCCGATGGCCATAACGTCAACTTTCCCTTTTTCTGAATACTCTTTAAAAGTATCAAAGTAAAGTTCAGTTGTCCTTTTAACCACATTCGAGTTGAAACCGCCGCAAAGGCCCCTGTTCGAGGTTATCGCAACGATGAGAATCTTTTCCTTGTTTTTTCGGACGGCATATTTATTGTCAATGGAAGAATCAAGATTACTGCTCACACTAACGAGTATCTCATTCAGTTTTTCAGCATACGGGCGCATCATATGAATGGCATCCTGTGCTTTTCGCAGCTTGGCCGCTGAGACCATTTTCATGGCACTGGTGACCTGCTGTGTCGATTTCACCGAAGCGATTCTCGTCCTTATGTCTTTTAAATTAGCCATTCTCTGAATTTATCTTTCCGGTATTTCTAATACAATCAGGCGATTAAAACTTATACTTTGCCGCAACTTCACTGGCGACTTTTTCAAGGACAAGGGTTTCAGCATCGCCGATAATTCCTTGCTTTAAAACATCCAGCGTATCACGGTGCTTCGCATCCATCACTTCAAGAAACTCAATTTCGAAGTCCAGAATCAGGTTTCTTGGAACGTTCATTAATAACCCTTTTGTCCCGCAATACAGGATCGCAATTTGTTTCTCAACTTTCATTGGAGAAAACTGATGCTGCTTCAGGATTTCGAGGTTACGTACTCCTTTTTCGAGAACCGCTTTTGTTGCAGGATCAAGGTCAGAACTGAATTTAGAAAATGCTTCCAGTTCACGAAATTCGGCCTGGGCAATTTTAAGTGTTCCGGCCACTTTCTTCATTGCTTTAATCTGGGCATTTCCTCCAACGCGTGAAACTGAAATACCCACATTAATGGCCGGCCGGATTCCTGCATTGAATAAATTTGATTCGAGGAAAATCTGGCCGTCTGTAATAGAGATCACATTCGTTGGAATATAGGCCGAAACGTCGCCATCCATGGTTTCAATAATCGGCAGTGCGGTTAACGAACCACCACCTTTTATCATATGCCTGATTGAATCGGGCACATCATTCATTTGCTGAGCAACTTCTTCGGTAGAATTTATTTTTGCAGCGCGCTCCAGCAACCGCGAATGAAGGTAAAATACATCACCCGGATATGCTTCGCGTCCTGGCGGACGACGAAGAAGCAAAGAAACCTCGCGATAGGCAACTGCCTGTTTTGATAAATCGTCATAAACAATAAGTGCGGAACGACCCGTATCTCTGAAGAACTCACCAATTGCAGCACCGGCAAAAGGTGCATAGAACTGAAGGGCTGCGGGATCGGATGCTGTAGACATCACAATTACAGTATATGGCATTGCACCATGTTCCTCAAGTGTCTTTGCGATATTTGCAACAGTCGATCCTTTCTGACCGATGGCAACATAGATGCAAAAAACCGGTTCTCCTTTTTCGTAAAACTCTTTTTGATTGATAATTGCATCAATCGCAATGGCTGTTTTACCAGTTTGCCGGTCACCAATGATCAGTTCCCGCTGTCCGCGGCCAATCGGAATCATTGCATCGATCGCTTTAATACCAGTTTGCAACGGTTCATTTACAGGTTGACGATAGATTACTCCCGGGGCTTTTCGTTCAAGGGGTAATTCATACAGTTCGCCGGTAATGGGTCCCTTGCCATCAAGCGGTTCTCCAAGCGTATTGATTACTCGACCAAGTAAGCCTTCTCCAACATTAATAGAAGCAATTTTATTGGTTCTTTTAACATGGTCACCCTCTTTTATCTTGTCTGATGCACCTAACAAAACACAACCTACGTTGTCTTCTTCGAGGTTTAATACGATACCCATTACTCCTGAGTCGAATTCAACCATCTCGTTTGATTGAATATTTGACAAACCGTACACGCGTGCAATACCGTCACCTACTTGCAACACCGTTCCAACTTCGGCAAATTCGGCTTCACTATTGAAACCGTCCAACTGTTTCTTAAGTATTTCGGAAACTTCAGCAGGTTTTATTCCGGCCATAATATCAACGTTTAAAATATTCTGTTTCTGTATTCTAATTCCTACTTGCCAAAAGTTCTCTTTTGAGCTTTTTCAATTTTGCTGCAACACTCGCATCAATCTGCTGGTCTTCGACCTGTAATATAAACCCTCCAATGAGTTTGCTGTCCACTTTACATGTCAGATCAACTTCTGTGTTATAAAGCTTTCGTATCAAAGCCCTGAACTGTTCCAATGTGGCTGGATCGATTTCAAATGCGCTTATCAGTTTTGCAGCTTTGTAACCTGCCTCTTTGCGATAAGTTTCATGAAAGTTCCTTGTAATATCCTTTAAGTATCCTTCGCGATTATTGGTAATAAGCAGCTTAAGAAAAGAGTAGGTAAGCGCATTTGTTTTTTTTGCAAAGACATTTTCGAATAGCTGTCGCTTCTCTTTCACACCAATTACCGGACTTGTGAGTACATGATTGAATGCGGGCATGGTTTCAAAAAGTTGATGAATCATCTCCATATCCGATTTCACAACTTCTTCAACCTGCTTTTCCTTTGACAAACTTAACAGTGCTTTCGCGTATCTTACAGAGATTTTACCCTCATCCATTTTAAGTCATTTTAATAAAAACTTTTTGCCCGACAACCAATTTTTCTGATTGAACAGTTAATTGAGGTTGATTTTATCAATGTAATTCTGGACGAGTTCTTTTTGCAGACTTTCATCAGCAAGTTTTTCTTCCAATATTTTACCGGCAATTTCAACTGAAAAGTTAGCAATCAGGCTCTTAATGTCGCTGATAGCGGCAACCCGCTCGCGTTCGATTGTAACCCTCGCACTTTCCATTACCTTATTAGCTTCAATACCAGCTTCATGTTTGGCATCCCTAATGATTGATTCCTTCAGATCGCGCGCTTCTTTGACTATTTTTTCACGTTCAAGTACCGCCTCTTTTAAAATCTTTTCGTTTCCGGATTGCAAACGTTTCATTTCCTCTTTTGCATTTTCAGCCGATTTTAACGCCTCAATAATCAAATTTTCACGGTCAGAGAGCGCCTTTAAAATCGGACCCCAGGCAAATCGCTTGAGGATCCACAACAAGATGGAGAAGGATACCAACATCCAAAAAAATAATCCGAATTCCGGCATTACTAATCCCATAATGATCAATTTTTGTTGGTAAACGATTTTTAATTTCTACACCGGGAATTTTTAGCATCCCGTAAATAAATGGATTATACGAATATAATCAGGAAACAGATAACAATTGCAAAGAAGGCAACTCCTTCAATCAACGCCGCTGCAACAATCATATTTGTGCGGATATCACCAACAGCTTCGGGCTGGCGCGCAATTGCCTCTACTGCTGAACCTCCGATCCGGCCGATGCCGATACCTGCACCAATTGCAGCCAATCCGGCTCCTATTCCTGCACCCATTTTTGCAATTGCCATATTTGCAGCTACTTGCAGAATTACAGCTAATGTTATCATAAGAATTAATGTTTAAATAAATAAATAGTTTTAAAATATATTTTTAGACTCTCTTTAATAGCGTTGTAAGAATTAAAAAGCGATTACTTTTAAGCATGGCTCTCGTGTGTTTCGAGTGCCATTCCTATATAAAGTGCTGATAATAATGTGAAAACATATGCCTGTATAAAGGCAACCAGTAATTCCAGAATACCCATAAACACTGTAAACGTGATCGATATGACGGATATTCCGTAACCTGCAACGAGGCTTTTTTCCGAAAATATAAATATCAGACTATAAAATCCAAGTGCAACTATATGGCCCGCTGTGATGTTTGCAAACAAACGAATGGTTAGAACAAATGGCTTAATGAAAACTCCCATGATCTCAACGATGGGCATTAAAGGCAACGGCAGTTTCAGCCACAAAGGTATTCCGGGATCGTTTACCATGTGAACCCAGTAATTACGCGACCCGCTAAAGCTTGTAATCACGAAAGTGAAAAGGGCCAAAACAAGTGTAATTGAAATATTTCCTGTCAGATTTGCACCACCCGGGAACAACGGTACAAGCCCCATCAGGTTATTCAGGAATATGAAAAAGAAAATGGTCAGTAAATAAGGAAGATATTTTTGATACCGGTCGTTTCCAATCGATGGTTTGGCAATATCGTCACGGATAAAGATAACAAGCGGCTCAATCCAGCTTTGTATTCCTTTTGGTGCCTTGTCAAAATTTTCACGGTATCTTTTTGCAATGGAGAGAAAAATTGTCAATAAGATGAATATACTTATAAACAGAGACGTGACGTTTTTAGTGATGGAAAAGTCCCATGGTCTTACCTCCGTACCATCAGCCATTATTTCAACAACCTTCGCCGCATATTTCCCTTCGGTGGCGATCTTAAATCCGTTAAATTCTTCGGTTCCGTGGTGAAATTTACCCGACATGAAGACATGCATTCCCGATTGGCTGCTATATACGATCACCGGAAGCGGAATGGAAAGATGCGTATGACCAAAAGAGGTGATGTGCCATTCATAACTATCCCTGATATGTCCAAAAATCAGTTCGCCTGTGTTGAACTTCTTTGCTGAAGCGGTATCAGCCACGGCAAGCTCGTCGCTAGCTTTAAGTAAGTTAGCGGATGCAGCAAGTGCAAATAAAACTATTAGAACCGATTTTAAAACTTTAGTCATTTCAGTAAATTGTCGCCAAAAATAAACAAATTGCCGGGATCACAAACTCATTTTTGAATTATTTTTAATAACACTTAAAACCTGAATAACTTCAAAAATTGTGAATATGATGTAAAATACAATGAATGTGAGAACGAAGGGAATTACCTGCGATTTATTTAACAGCAGATAGACCAGCATAAATGTGAGATAGACCATTAATTTTAAGGTTACCGAAGCCATGAACGCGGTGGTAAACCTTCGCATATTTTGGCCTGTAGCTTTCAAAATCCATAGATGTCCGATTGTGGTTACGAGGGCAATCACCAATATCTGGTAAGGATAGGCCGCAAAATACCAGGTTTTTAAAACAGTGGAAAATAAGATCGTCGAGCTTACAAAAATCAGGATACTTAGTATTGTTATTTTAAGCAGGAATTGTCGGGAAACAGCTGTCATAAAATCATAAGTTATTTAAGTTCTAAAAATCAATTTTCAACGATGCTAATTTAATGTTTAAACGATTAAAATAAATCATTATTATTTTTTCAGTAATGTCCTGACCATATAGTAGAGTGCAAGAAAAGTAGCAAAAAGGGTGAGGCAGATGGTAAAAACTGACCCCTTTGTATTCATCAGCCGGTCTAATTGAATGCCTCCCAGGACGCCTGCTGCCACAATTACAATCATTTGGAATACCAGGTTCGAATACTTTGAATACTCCTTCAGGAAGCTCTGTTTTCCACGATCGTTTTCATCCATCACTTTCAATGTAAATGACTAAAAAAACGATTTAGTCTCAATGGCTTTCATTGTTATGTCCGCTATTTCTTCAATACTGAATTTAGCGCAATTAAAATCAATATCATAAACCAATTTATTCGACTCTTTGGTTAAATATTCTTCAACAAATTTTAATCGTCGTTTGTCTGTATCAAACACGAATTTTTTGGCATCGTCAGCCGATAGATTATTTCTGCTTCGAATGACATCAATTTTCCAACTCAGGGGAGCATAAAGTTTAATATGCAGCGAACGTTGAATATCCTGGGTAAGCGCTTCACTGCCTCTCCCGATGATCACTACATTTCCCTGTATCGCAATGTGACGGACGACTTCCTTAATCGCTCTTTTGATCTTTGCATCAGGTGCATAGTACTTCACGGTAAACGATGATACTATTTCATCCAGAAAGCTTTTATCTTCTGTCTTAAGAAGATTTTTGATCTGGTCGGGATTGAGTTTTAACTCTTTCGACGCAAGACAAAGAATCTCTTTGTTGACCCATTTCCAGTTTTTAACCGGATTGTTGATTTTACGATTAATCCTTTCTGTGAGTTCTTCAGCAAAAAGTCTTCCCGAACAACCACACTCTCTTGAAATGGTAACAACCGGTCCGGGGGGCTCAGTGGCTTTTTTTATTTCCGGCTTAGCCCGCTCAGTCATGTATTTAAGCAGCAGATTATCCATCTTTGTTCAGTTTGATTATTGCCCTGCAAGATAGTAAAAAAATCGGGCAAAATCAAGCCTGAGACAGGAAAGGGATAAGCCGGAATCAGCAAAATTAATGCATTAAAATCAAGTTGGTTAGGTGTTAAACCCGGAATTTTAAACCCTGTTTATTCTGCACCTTACGAATCTCTTTATCTCCCGATTATTCCCTTGCCCAATGTGCGCGTTTAATTACCTCACCCCGGAAACCTTCCCTGTAACTGCCTGTTCACCATCCACGCAGGATATTCTGACGGAAGGTCGCTGACTTTATTCAACTCCTCCAACTCTTCTTTGGTAAGTTCCAGGGTTACTGATTTGATGTTGTCGTTCAGCTGAATCAGATTTTTAGCACCGATGATCACGCTTGTGACGCCCGGTTGCGCGATTACCCAGGCCAACGCTACCTGTGCAGCGGTCACCCCGTGAGACTGGCCAATCCTGATCATTACATCAATGATATCGTAGGCTTTTTCTTTATCGACCGGCGGAAAATTAAACGTGTCTCTTCTGCTTTCTCCAGCTATTTCGTTGGTCCGGGTGAATTTGCCGGATAAGAAACCGCCTGCCAACGGACTCCAGGGCATAATCGAAATCCCTTCACTGATGGCCATTGGCGCAATTTCACGTTCTATATCGCGGCTTGCAATGGAATAATAATTCTGGGTAGCCACAAATTTGTCCCAGCCCATATGTTCCGAAAAACTGTTTGCTTTCATCATCATCCACGCAGGGTGGTTGCTGATACCGAGATAACGCACTTTGCCTGAACGTACAACGTCCTCGAGACCACGCATTGTCTCTTCGAGCGGTGTGATCGGATCGACACCATGAATGTACAGCAGGTCAATGTGCGAAAGACCCATGCGTTCGAGACTATCGTTGACCGAATCGGCAATGTGTAGCCGCGACAGCCCGACCTGGTTGGCATGAGGCCCCATTCGCAGACGAACCTTCGTTGCGATTACAAGTTGCTGACGAGGTAATCCCAGGTCCCTGATGGCCTTCCCAAGCATGATTTCCGATAATCCTTCGGAGTAGCCGTTTGCCGTATCGATAAAATTAATACCCGCTTCCACCGAGGCCTTTACGATTTCATTTACGCTTACCTGCGGCAATTCACCAATTGCTTTCCAGTAACCTTTTCCGCCAAACGTCATTGTCCCAAGGCAAAGTTCCGAAACCAATACACCTGTTTTTCCCAACTGATTGTACTTCATATTCATTTTCTATTCGTTCGTTTATAAACAGAATTAAAGATGAAAAGTTTATACGATCAGGCATTGAAATGGTTAATAAATTCCTGGTTGTATATCATGAAAAAATGTTGGAAAATCTGATGTTTTTGTGGTTCGGAATAGTGGTTTTTCAAAAAAATAAGTTATATCTTTAATCATTACAAAACCTGATCAATCAACCTAATGGAATCACGTGTTTTGAAATCGTCCGGAGCTGACCTGAGCCTAAGAAACGACCTTGCTTTTGGCCGGATTTGCAATTTTATCCACTTAAATCGTCCGCCATAAATTTCAAAATGAAATATATTCAAACGAACGAGCCAACGAGGGCTGGTAGAACAATAATTCAGGAGCGAACGAGCCAACGAGGGCTGGCAGAACAATAATTCAGGAGCGAATGAGCCAACGAGGGCTGGCGAACCATTTATATCAATAGGAACGACAGAAATGAAGGTTGATTCCAGAATTGAAAAACAATTATTAGTCTAATAATTATTGAACATGAAAATATTTGAAATAAATTTATCAAGGCTTCAAAATGAAGAACATTTTAAGTATCAAACCGGGTTTAAAGAACTCATAATTAAACTGACACCTGCTGCACTGGGTATTGAACCCCAGTTTTTAGCGTATCTGCCTTTGTATGACAACGAATGTGATGCAATTGATTATGTAAGAAAAAGTGATATTACCGATGCGTTGACTGACAGCGATGCCGGGCGTGATAACACCTATCGTGGTTTTGCCGATTATATAAAATCGGCTTGCAACCATTATATTCCGGAGATGAAACAGGCAGCATCAAGGGTTCAGATTGTAATTGATGAACATGGTAACATCGCTGCAAAAACATACGACAAAGAAACAGCAGCGATCATAAGCCTGATTTCGAAACTCAACCAGCATTACGCGGATGATGTTACGACATTGGGAATTGCAGGATGGTTAAATGAATTGCAGGCGAATAATGAGTCGTTCGATCAGCTGATGAATAACCGGTACACAAAGGAAACCATCAAAACGCAGTTGCGCATGAAAACGGTTCGCCTCGAAGTAGATGATGCCTACCGGTCGATCATCGATCGTATCAATGCGTTGATCATTGTGAATGGCGAAGCCGATTATAAAGAATTTGTCGGTGAGATGAACGAGCGGATTGACCGGTACAACATTAACCTGTCTGTCCGGTTAGGTCGTAACACGAGCGAAAAGAAAAAAGAAGAACAAAAGGTTTAACAGTAGAGACGCACGGCCGTGCGTCTCTGCAATTAATTAGAAACCACAGCAACGATGTTTTTATAACATTCCTGCTGTGGTTTTTCATTGTACAAGTTTCTGTAATTAATCAGAAATGGCAATCTTCACTTTCTGATTTTTGACCTTTTCGTCTTTGATTGCAGCCAATGTCTGTCGGGCTTTTACCCGGTTAATGGCAACAAAAGAAGCGTTGTCGAGGATCGTAATTAAGCCAATCTCCTCCTTTGTAAGGTTCCCCTTCTGAATCAGAAAGCCTACGATATCGGTTTTACTGATTTTATCTTTTTTACCGCCGCCTATATATAATGTGATCCATAGCGGTGATTCAGGTAACCTGATCTGCTCTGGTAAAGTTATGAAGAGGGGGTTGATCGTCAGAAAATCGGGTGCCGATTCTTTTTCAGCAAGCACAAGCCAGGCTGTTCCGCCGGCATTCATCCTGGCGGTTCGCCCGTTCCGGTGTATAAATGCCTCTTCGGTATTTGCTCCCTGGTAATGAATGATATTTTTTATCTCAGGAATATCCAGTCCGCGCGATGCAAGGTCGGTTGTAACCAAAATCTGGTGACTTCCGTTCCTGAATTTCAGCAAGGCACGTTCGCGTTCATCCTGCTCAAGACCGCCATGAAAGGTTTCGTGCACCACATTTTCTTCGGTGAGTATTTCGCTGATGCGGTCAACTGCCTCGCGGTGATTGCAAAACACGAGCGTGGGTTCGTGACCAAGGTGACAGATCAGTTTGATAAGGATTTCAAGTTTGTCATTCTCTGTGGCTCTCACAGCTTTAAGAACAATATTGGGGCGGTTTTCTTCCGTGAGATAATTGAGGGTAACCGGATTTTTGACGCCTGAGAATTCCGGAATTTCAATGGCCTGTGTGGCAGAGGTGAGAATCCGTTTTTTAATTTTAGGCAGCAGACCGATAATATAACTCATTTCGTCGCTGAAACCCAATTCGAGCGATTTGTCAAATTCGTCGAGCACAAGCAGGTGGATCGATTCCGGTTCAAAACTGCCGCGACGTAAATGAGCGGCAATGCGGCCAGGTGTCCCGATTAAAACTGTAGGAGGTTCCGAAAAGTTGTTCCGCTCTGTTTTCATCGGGTGACCGCCATAACAGCAATTCACCTTGAACCCGGTTCCCATTGAACGGAATACCTGCTCGATCTGCAAGGCCAGTTCACGCGAAGGAACAAGAATAAGTGCCTGTACACCTGCTGTTTTTGGATTAAGCTGATGAAGTAACGGAAGAAGAAATGCGACCGTTTTTCCTGAACCCGTAGGCGCCAGCAACACGATATTGTTTGCTTTCAGGTCGGCACTGATCATTGCATTTTGAATCTCGTTCAACGATCCGAATTTCAGATTTTCAAGAACTTTTGCGGTAATATCCTCTTTTTGCTTCATGGCGCAAAGATAGCGCTAATCGTGGTGATTTTGCGCGGTGTCTGAATTGCACGATTGAACCTGCCGGATGTATACAGAAATTTTCATAAGATTATTTAATATGGTATTGCCGCTTTGAGATTTTTGTTAATTTCAACGCATCTAAACAACCACTAATTTTCATTTGTCAACGATTTCTTTTTAAGATAATTTATACCAATTATTTAACTAAATTCAATCAAATGGTGATCAAAAACAAAATGTCCCGTCGGAACTTTGTAGGGACAACGGCAGCGGGTGCTGCTGCATTTAATGTAATACCGGCAGTTACATTTGCCGTAAATGCCGGAACTGACAAGATCAGACTGGGCTACATTGGAACGGGCAAACAAAGCCACTCGTTGCTGAACAGTTTGAATAAATGTCCTGAAACTGTTGTAATGGCCTGCTGTGATGTCATGACTACAAAACTTGAAAAGTTCAAAGGTGAAGCACAGGCGTTCAATGATAAGAAATGGCCTGGCGAAAAACATGAAGTGACAGGATACAAAAATTACCGGGAGATTTTGGATCGAAAAGACATTGATGCAGTTGTGATTGCCACGCCTGACCATTGGCATGCACAGATTGCAGTTGATGCTGCCAAGGCAGGTAAAGATATTTATTGCGAAAAACCGATGGCGTTAACAGTTGCCGAAGGTCGTGCGATGGTGAATGCAACACGAAAGTACAAACGTGTTTTTCAAACCGGAAATATGCAGCGCTCTTGGCGCAATTTCCGCCAGGCATCTGAGTTGGTTCTGAATGGTTATATCGGTGATATTAAAGTCGTAAATGTCTGTGTCGGTCCTCCGGTAAAGGCATTGGATCTGCCATCGGTTCCGAATCCGGGCAATATTGATTGGGACATGTGGGTGGGCCCGTCACTCTACCGCGATTTTAGTCCGGTTTTGGCACCTCCTGTTGAAGTTGATAATTATCCCGACTGGCGGAATTACCGCGAGTTTGGCGGAGGAATGATCACTGACTGGGGCGCGCATATGTTTGATATTGTGCAGTGGGCGCTGGGAATGGATGAATCAGGTCCTGTTGAGTTTAACCCGCCTACAGAACATGCTGTGATTGGATTACAGATGAAATATAAAAACGGCGTCGTTTTAAATCATGCCAACTGGGGTGAGTTTAACGCGGTTCAGTTTATCGGGACGAAAGGAAAAATAGAAGTAAGCCGCGAATTTTTACGTTCGGATATTACCGGCCTCGTTGACAAGGAAATTAAAGCGACCGATAAAAGGTTGTATAAAAGCGATAATCATTACCAGGACTGGATCGATGCGATTAAGAAGCGGACAAAACCTGTTTCGGATGTTGAAACCGGTCATCGGACTTCGTCACTGTGTAATATTGCCAATATTGCCTATACACTTCAACGGCCTTTAAAATGGGATCCGAAGAATGAGCAATTCATTGGTGATGCCGCGGCAAATATGATGCTTACGAGGGCATTCCGTGGAAAATGGAATTTCCTCGATTTTTAATTGTACCGACATAATTAAATAGCCACTCCCGAAATCTCAGGAGTGGCTATTGTTTGTAGAAAGGTTACCTGCATATTTTCCAGATAGTTACATCTTTTCGGACCAGAAATTGGAATTTGTAAACATTTGCTAATTTTAATCCCGATTCTTAAACGCACGATCATGGAAAAGATTAACCGCAGAAGCTTCATTTACACAGGTGCAGTTGGATTAACAGGTTACGCCGCCCTCACTGCCACCGGCATCGCAAACATGGGTTTTACACCCGCAACAGCAACAATTGATAAAGTAAAACTTGGCAAAACGGGACTGATGGTATCGCGTATTGCCCTGGGAACAGGTTCGATAGGTGGTAATCATCAATCGAATCAGACACGGCTGGGAATGAGCAAATTTGTTTCGATGGCTCATCATGCTTACGACAGGGGCGTCCATTTCTTTGATACAGCCGATAGTTACGGTTCTTACCCTTTTGTTCGCGAAGTTTTTAAAGAGGTTCCCAGGGATAAGATTACCCTTTTAGGCAAGATGTGGACAGAAAATGATCCTTCGAAAGCAGAACCGGCTGATAAGGCATTCGATCGTTTCCGTACCGAAACAGGCAGCGATTACTTTGATATTATGCTGCTTCACTGTATGACGAACGGAAAATGGATGGAAGAAAAGAAAAGGTACATCGATTTCTTTTCGAAGGCGAAGCAGGAAGGTAAAATCAAGGCGGTCGGCGTTTCGTGCCACAACTTCGAAGCATTGAAAGTGGCTGCCGACGATCCATGGGTTGATGTAATTCTAGCGCGCATTAATCCGTTCAGGGCACATATGGACGGTTCTCCGGCAGAGATCAATGCGGTTCTTGAACGGGCCCGCAACAACGGGAAAGGAATCATCGGCATGAAGATCTTTGGCAATGGCGACAGGGTGCTTGAGACCGAGCGCGAGGAATCGATTACTTTCGCATTGAAAAAAAGCAGTATTCACTGTATGACATTGGGAATGGAAAGTATTGCACATGTGGATGATGCCGTTGATCGTGTGATGCGGATTGTGAAAAGTTGACAACTAAATATTCTTAAAGTGATGAAAAAATTCGACAGAAGGGAATTTCTCCTGAAAAGTGCCGCAGGCATAGCTGCGGCTTCGGTATTGCCAGCCATCCTCCCTGAACCAACATTTGGGGCTGTGAAGAGTGATGTCATCGATACGGTTGCGCTTGGCAAGACCGGGCTTAATGTATCGCGAATCGCCTTTGGCACCGGATCGAGAGGGTGGAAGCTGGAGTCGGATCAAACGCACCTTGGGATGCAGAAATTCGTCGGATTGTCGCAGTATTGTTTCGATAAAGGGATTCGCTTTTTCGATACGGCCGATATGTATGGCTCTCATCCGTATGTCGGCGCAGCGTTGAAAGTCATACCGCGTGAAAAAGTCACTGTTCTGACCAAAGTAATGACCTACGGCCACGAAGGTTGGTACGAAACAGAACCATTTGCAAAGAGTTTCGACCGGTTCCGTAAAGATCTTGGCACCGATTATATCGACATCTTTCTGATGCATTGTATGATTAACGGCCAATGGCCGACTGAATACAAGCGTTACATGGATGCAATGTCAGAAGCCAAACAGAAAGGAACAATTAAAGCGGTCGGCATTTCGTGTCACAGTCTGGAAGCAATGATCGAAGCCGCTTCAAACCCATGGGTTGATGTTCTCTTTGCCAGGATCAATCACAATGGAGCAAAGATGGACAGCACGCCTGAAAAAGTAATGGCGGTTCTCGAAACTGCCCGCAAGAATGGGAAAGGGGTGATTGGAATGAAAATATTTGGTTGCGGTGATCTTGTAAAGGAGAGCGAACGGGAGCAATCGTTGAATTATGTGATCAAAAGCGGGAATGTTCATTCGATGACATTGGGTATGGAAAGCAAAGAACAGGTAGACGATAACGTGAGCCGGGTGATGCGGATTGCAAGGGGTTAAGAAGATACCTGGCACATAAGCGATAATCAACAGGATAAGAATACAATCTATGCAGATTGACAAAATCCAGACGAAGATATACGAGATAAGGGGACAAAAGGTAATGTTGGATTTTGACCCTGCTGAACTTTACGAGGTTGAAACAAGGGCACTTAATCAATCCGTAAAACGGAATATTGATATTTTTCCTCATGACTTCATGTTCAAGCTTTCTCTCACAGAATGGGAAAGTATGTCATCACAAATTGTGATGACATACCCGGTTAAACGCCCTAAAACAGCTTTACCCCTTGCCTTTACGGAGCATGGTGTTGCTATGCTTGCCAATGTACTGAAAAGCAGTAAGGCGAGACAAACAAGTATTGCGATTGTTCGTGCTTTTATTACCTTGAAAAAATTTGTTTTGAACTACAATGAGCTTTCAGAAAAATTACAGAATCTTGAAAGTAAATACAATAAACAATTTAAAGATGTATACGATGCAATAAATTTCTTATTGCAAAAGGATAATCAGGACACGCAACAAAAACAACGCAAGCGAATAGGTTTTAAGCCATAGATCCTTAAATATCAATAATAATTTTTAAATAATCTGATGACAAATAAATTGAAAAGCAACGTTTTAGGTTTGACATTAATTTTTGCCCTGCTTTCGGGTTTCAATGTTGTGAAAGCAAAAAACGATTCTTTAAAACTCTGGTACGATAAACCGGCAAAAGATTGGATGACAGAGGCACTGCCTATTGGGAACGGACGATTGGGCGGTATGGTTTTCGGTGGTATTGAAACGGAACAGATTCAATTTAATGAGATTAGCCTTTGGACTGGAGACGAGAAAGAAACCGGGGCTTACCAGGCATTTGGCGATCTTTTCATCGATTTTAATCAGGCCGCTGAAGTTCAACAATACAAACGTGAATTAAATATTGGCAATGCGGTGCATACGATCACCTATTTGTCAAACGGCATTCAGTACAAACGGGAGTATTTCAGCAGTGCGAAAGACCAGGTAATGGTGATACGGATTAGTGCCAATCAAAAAGGAAGTTGCAACGGTGCCATCAGGATGACTGACATGCACAATGGTAAAATTGCATTTGCAAATCGCCATGTCACACTGAATGGAACACTTGATAATGGGTTGGTTTACGAAGCAGGTGTTGCTGTTTTAAATGATGGTGGTGTGGTTAATGATTCCGGACAATCAATCAAATTCGAAAAAGCAAACAGCATTACACTCATCCTCGCCGCCGGAACCAATTACCTTCCTGATTATAGCAAAGGATGGCGGGGCGAAAACCCTCACCGAATCATCGAACAACAATTAAAAAAAGCATCTGGCCGGCCTTACAAACAACTTTTGGACAGGCACATTGCTGACTATCAAAGTTTGTTTAACCGGGTGAAATTATCTATTGGTGGAAGTGATCAAAAAGTCAGCGCATTGCCGACGGATAAAAGATTGGTCGCTTATAAAAAGGGTGGCACTGATCCCGAAATTGAAGAGTTATTCTTTCAATATGGCAGGTATCTATTAATCTGCTCTTCACGACCAGGCTCTCTTCCGGCTAATCTCCAGGGAATCTGGAACAATTCGAATAATCCGCCATGGCGATCCGATTACCATTCAAATATCAATGTTCAGATGAATTACTGGCCGGCAGAGGTTACCAATTTAAGCGAATGCCACCTTCCGTTCCTTAAATACATCAACAATCAACGTGAAGTCAGGAAGAAAGCCACGCAGGAATATTATAAATCGCAAAAGGGATGGACGGTTCAGACAGAGAACAATATTTACGGAGCCGGAAGTTTTGTCTGGAATCCACCGGCAAGTGCCTGGTATTGCCAGCACCTCTGGGAGCATTATGCTTTCACCTATGATCAGAAATACCTCAAAGAGTTTGCATACCCGGTTTTGAAAGAGGTTTGCGAATTTTGGGAAGAGCGTTTAATCCCCGATGCAAATGGAGCCCTGGTTACTCCCGATGGGTGGTCTCCCGAACATGGTCCTCACGAACCGGGTGTTACCTATGATCAGGAAATTGTCTGGGACTTATTTACCAACTACATCGAAGCCTCCAAAATTCTTAATCTTGATGAAGATTACCGGGCAAAAGTTACCGTATTGCGCGAAAAGCTCGTGAAACCAAAGATTGGAAAATGGGGACAGCTGATGGAATGGAGCGTTGACCGCGATGATTCGACCGACTTGCACCGCCATATTTCGCACCTCTTCGCACTATATCCCGGAAGGCAGATCTCAGTTACCGCGACTCCTGAGCTTGCATCAGCAGCAAGGAAAACGCTAATCTCACGCGGAGATCAAAGCACCGGCTGGGCAATGGCATGGCGGATTAATTTCTGGGCGCGAATGTCTGACGGAAATCATGCCTACAAACTGTTGCGAAACCTGATGTCGATCGTAGGAAATGTAGGAACCGACTATGACAAAGGCGGCGGAATATATTCTAACATGTTTGATGCTCATCCGCCGTTCCAGATCGATGGAAATTTTGGTGCTACTGCAGGAATTGCCGAAATGCTGCTTCAGTCGCAGGCCGATGAAATTTGTTTACTGCCTTCATTACCTGATGTTTGGCCTGCAGGATCGGTCGTTGGATTAAGAGCAAGAGGTGGTTATGTGGTCGACATTACCTGGGTCGATGGTAAAGTCACGAACTATCGGATTGCATCTGCAAATGGAGGAGACGTGTTCATTCGTGTGAATGGTAAGTTAAAAACAATTAAGGCGGAAAAGCTGTAAACTGATTTTTTACATCTGACTGAAAATCAGATGTAATAAGATTTCTGTAAAATTGAAAAGGACAGAACCGGGCGGTTCCATCCTTTTACTAAAACTAACCAAACTAACTAACCTAACTAAACCTAAACTTATGAAAAAAAATGTATGACAAATATAGGGCTCCCGG